>NZ_JBEGDB010000006.1:0-79015 GCF_043638955.1 Bradyrhizobium sp. 31Argb
ATAGAAAGGGATCAGGAGCGGTCAGTTTCCAACTAACAAACCGGTTCAAGCGGTCCCGCTCCGCGGGTCCATTTCATGCCTTCCTCTTCTGCTCTGCCTTCAGCACCCGGTCCAGTTGCTCTGCCTGCCGCACAACCTATGAGATGGCGCCGTCGTCGGTACGGGCAAGCCGTAATCCATAAACAATCTGATCATCATTTAATGGTGTTGGTCGTCCCGCCTCATATTGGAACATCGCCTTTCCGAAGGCTAAGAGCGTCGCATCGTCATCGAGCGGAATCTTGTGTCCCTCTTCAAAACCGGTTTTCCGCTCCACAAATCTTATATAGTTTGAGTAATCTTGGCCCCCTCCATAGCGATTTATGATCCCGCCGACTGTCGTGACGCCACTTGCAGCATATCGCCGTAGCAATTCCCACCAGACAGCAACGCCATACTCAGGCGCCTCAAAAATCGTCGTCTTGTTACCTGGGGTCGTTTCAACCGTGTCCACGTATCCAGGAGAGCGCTCTTCCCAGGTTGCTCCATTAATCGCCCCTGGGTTATTACACCGGATCGACACTGGCTTGGTCCGATCAAATGGATTCGACGAGAAAAATCCGTCCGGAACCAGGCTGCGGTAATTAGGAGCCCTCTTTTCGCCGATTTCGTCCTTCTTTTTTGAAACAGTCTTTTTACGTGACGGTGTACCATCGTCTTCAAAAGGTTCTCGAAGCTGGTTTGTGTCTTCGTCATCCCATGGATAGAAGTCCTCATCGCCGATACCGACGATCGTAAGTCTCTCGTCCCTTTGAT
This sequence comes from Bradyrhizobium sp. 31Argb, assembly GCF_043638955.1. Classification (NCBI taxonomy): domain Bacteria; kingdom Pseudomonadati; phylum Pseudomonadota; class Alphaproteobacteria; order Hyphomicrobiales; family Nitrobacteraceae; genus Bradyrhizobium; species Bradyrhizobium sp. 31Argb. Next base: position 796 of record NZ_JBEGDB010000006.1, read on the forward strand.
CTTCGTCAGGCGCTCTTAGGAAATATTCTGTGGCTGTTCTGCCGCGGCCGCTAGCATAACGTGTGTGGGGCTTAGGAGCTTGGTTGTCTGCGATAACCATTTTGTCAGAGTCAACACGCTCGACCACTAGGTAAACGTGATCTGCGCCGGCTGGTGATGTATTGTCGAATGTGACGCCGACGTCACCTGCCCGTTGCTCTCCAACTCGAATGCGTTTCCAATGACGGCTGCCTCTGTCATTGCCGCCCAGTCGCATCGCGAGTTTGCCCGCACCCAATGTCATTGGAACGTCAATACCGGATTCATCGAGAAAAGCGCTTAGTGTTGCGGCACAAGCGTTGTGCATTGTGTATCCCAAACCTGCCCTCTCCATCGCCTTAGCGGCGATGTCTTGTACTCTCTCTATACTTTTCGTCTTGCTGCCCAATTCGATCAGCTCGTCAATATGATCTTTGTCCATTTATTCCTCCCGATTTATTGCAGTAATATATCATTTATCTGAGGGTTGCGTACAGTATACTTTACAACTGAACACAGGTCGAAAAACCGGGATCATCCCGCGTTCCGTCGCGTGCAGGACCAGTTCTAAGCCTCGCCGGATCACATGCGCAGCGGCAGCGCCAGTTGGACGCCGTTCGGCCGGCCGGAATGGCTCTCAATGAACTCCCGCAGCACCTCGGAGATCTCGCGGCCCTCAGGGTTTGGCTCTGGCGCGTATTCAGCGAAGCTGTTGAACGGAACTCCGCCGGCGGTCGCTTTCCTGCCTTCGCGCATTTCACGCAGCGCAGCCGGCTGGCAAGGTCGTGGATGGCCGTGGTCGCCGCGTGGGGCAGGGCGGGGTCGACGCTACGGGGCGTCTTGCAGCGCGAGCACCTGATCTCGAGCCAAGCGTAGCCGCCGTTGACGGCCTGGTCGATCGTCGGCGACGGGTGCAAGCCGCTCGCCATCCTTGTGGGCCACACCGAAGTGCTTACAAGCGCGGTGTTCGCGCCCGACGGCGGCCGCATCCTAACCAGTTCCGACGACAAAACCGCGCGGCTGTGGGAGGCATTACCAGAAGTTCAGACTTTGGTTGATCGCGTCAAGGCTGAGGTGCCGCGCTGCCTCACCCCGCAACAGCGCCAACACTTCTTTCTCGAACCAGCGCCAACGAGCTGGTGCGCGGCTATGCGTAAGTGGCCCTACGATGGCGCGACGCCGTGATCCATCTCAAGTTCGCCAAGCTCCGTACTACCGCATTTACTACCCAACTGCGTGGTACGGGCTGCGATGGGATGGAATCCGAGGAGATGCTGGGATCAAAATTCGACAGATGTTTCAGGCTCAAAAGGGATCAGACGCCCGCTGGCCCTTGCGAGATATCGATCACATGGCGCTCGGTGCCAACGGTGATGACGATGGTGTAGGTCTTCGCTGTGCCGCCCTGATCGGTCGGTGGCGCCAAGTGCAGCTGGCCGCCGTACCATTCACCGGACATCAGAGTATTGTCCTTGATGACGGCTTGTTCCAGCGCAGCCATATTGCGCTGGCCAGTTTCGATCGTGGCTTCGATCATCGCCTCGTTCTGTGCCGCAGCGTTGCCCTGGGCGATCGCTGCAGCGGTCGGACTGTAGAAAGTGCCGGTGCGACCGGAACGCGTCGTATAGTGACCATAGCCAGCCTGTGAGGCGCTATACGAATTACCGGCGGCAGCAAGACCGGTGAAGATAGCGGCCGCTACTTGGCGGTTCTTCTCCTCCTGGACCAGCATCTCGTAGGTGACGACCTGCATGCCGAAATCCTGTCCGCCAACATGCTGGACGGCCTCGACTTGGGCTACGCGGAAGTCGACCGGCTGGCGCCCGAGATTGTTGATGCCGACCACGAATACAGGTCGCCCGTTGGCCTGAAGCTGCCGCGCCGCCGGACGGACCAGCACCAGCGAATTCTTCTGCCGCGACACGAGCGCGGGCTGACCATCGCGCATCAAGGCCTGCTGCTGCGGGTTCGACGTCTTGAATGAAACCGTTTCGCCAGCCGAGACACAACCCGCCAGCGTGGCGCACAGCGCCACAATCGACAACTTACGCATTGGAATTCCCCCAAACCTGCCATACCCAAAGCCCAATCGGCGCGCGAGATCAAGAGAGCGAAGGTCTTTATGGCGTGGAGGAATGCGTGGAAGCCCCGCTAAGGGGCTTGGCAGTTCGTCTCTGGCCGGGAGCCAAAGATCAAGGACGGTCTGGCGACTGCCATTAGCGCCGCGCAGAGAAGGCGAGATCAAAAAAACTGTGCGAAAACTGCAATCCCAAGGCCGCGCTCCTCGAAACGAGAGCGCAGCACGATCAGCCCGGAATGCCCCGGGGAGGCGTGGCCTTAGCCTAGCTCAGCGCGAAGGCCAGCAGGCTTGAGCACAGCAGCACGAAGCTTGCTGCTGTGAGGGTCAGGAATCCGTCGGAGACCAAGTCGTGTTTGCGCATGATGCACCTGCTACACTCCGATGCTCTTCCGAATCTATTAAAGCTTTACGAACTTACCTTTCGGGAAAGAGGTGATGCGTCTTTCCATTTCGCGTTGGGCTTTACGCCCGGGTGCGAAAACCCTCATAGGCATGGGCCAGAAAGATCCCCGCGCTCACCAGGCCCATCACCGCCGTAACCGTCTCGATCATTTCAGAACTTCCTTTGCGCCCCCTGCGCACGAGGGAGAGAACGACTGCGGCCTTGCACAGTCAAAAGAATCCTGCGGGCAACGCTGCGATCTGCCGTGAAGTGATGATTTGCTGCAACAGATGTGTGAAAGCGGGACAGCTTTCGCCCGTAGAATGCCGGGGAGGGCGCAACTGAGAATTTACCATGGTACGGCTCTCCCCATTTCCGCCGCGTTCCGGTTGCGATATCCTCACGTTTTGATGCGGAAGGTGGGCCGCATCTTGGGGATCAGTGACGCGAAGGGCCTCGCAAGTGGGCACGCGTCCGGTAGCGTGGTAGTTGGGGTCGATGGGGAAGCGGCAATATCCGATTCGGGCGATGGCGCGGAGTGCGGCTGCGGTCGCGACCTGCCTTGTGCTCGCCAACTGCGCCTCCTCGAACAAGTTCGCGAGCCGCGTCGATCCGAAATATGGCGTTTCCGCAAGCCCGCGCGTGGTCGCCTTCGGCGAACCAGTACCGAAGGGTGGCGGCACCTACCGGATCGGCAAGCCCTACACGGTGGCCGGGCGCATGTATGTGCCCGAGGAAGACGCCAACTACCACGCCGAGGGGCTCGCCTCCTGGTATGGCAATGATTTCCACGGCCGGCTGACCGCCAATGGCGAAGTGTTCGACATGGCCTCGCTGACCGCCGCGCATCCGACGCTACCCATGCCCTGCTATGCGCGCGTGACGAATTTGCGGAACGGCAAGTCGCTGATCGTGCGCGTCAACGACCGCGGTCCCTATCATGGCAACCGCCTCATCGACGTCTCGAACAAAGCCGCCGAACTGCTTGAGTTCAAAGGCAATGGCATCGCTCGCGTCCGCGTCGAATATGTCGGGCGGGCGCCGCTGGAGGGCTCCGACGACCGCCAGTTGATGGCGACACTGCGGACGGGCGCGCCATCGCCGTCCGCGGTCCGGATCGCCTCGGCCAGGCCGTTCGTGCCTGACATGTCGTCCTCGGCCGGCCACATCCGCGGCGAAGTTCCGCTGCCGGAGGGACGGCCCTATTCGCTGGGCAATACGTCGGCCGATTACGCCTCGACCAATGCGACCTCGGAGATGTCCGCCTCCGGCCGTGGGCGCGGGCGGGGCACCGGGAATCTGCGGCAGGTGTCGTATGACGCCAATGGCCGCTATGAAACCGATGCCAGCTCGGCCTATGTCCCGATCGATCCGCGCGGTCCGGCGGAAGTGCTGAGCGGCCGCGGGCTGTACTAAAATCAACGGCTTCACGCGCTTATCTTAAGAAAGCTGATCAGCGCCGGCTGCAGCTTCGAGCCCTTCAGGCGTACGCGTTTCCGCCGTCTTTGCCGGATTTGCTTCAAGGAACCGGCGCGGCTTGCGCGATAGGATCATTTTCACTGCGGAAGAGGCGCGCCGGCTTCGGCCTTGCGGCCAAAACCTCAGTTGTTTGCGGTACTTCCAACTGGTAGAAGGCCCCCGTTTCAGGACATCGCCGATGATCGCTGCTTCTCGATCCGCTTTCCTGGCGCGCCGGCCCTGGTGTTCACCTTGGCGCGCGCTGACGGCGGCTGCGGTCGCGCTTGCGATCGGCTTCGGCACCGCGGTCTATGCCGCCAACAACAGCGTGCAGGGCGCCAAGAAGGAGGAGGGCGGCTTTGACGGCGACGCGCCGACCGCGATCCTGATCGAGGCGTCCTCGGGCAGCGTGCTGTTCGAGAAGAACGCCGACGAGCTCCGCGCGCCCTCGAGCATGATGAAGCTGATGACGGCGGAAGTCGTCTTCAACGCCCTCAAGAAGGGCGACATCAAGCTGACCGACGAATACCGGATCAGCGAGTACGCCTGGCGACGGGGCGGGGCGCCCTCCGGCAGCTCGACGATGTTCGCCGCCATCCATAGCAAGGTGTCGGTCGACGACCTCCTGCACGGGGCGATCATCCAGAGTGGCAACGATTCCTGCATCGCGCTTGCCGAAGGCATCGCCGGCAGCGAGGGCGAGTTCGCGGCCAACGTCATGACCAAGCGCGCCCGGGAGCTGGGGCTGACCAAATCGACCTTCGCCAATTCCAATGGCCTGCCCGACCCCGGCAACAAAATGACTGTGCGCGAGCTGGCGAAGCTCGCGCGTCATATCATCCTGACCTATCCCGACATGTACAAACTGTTCGGCGAGAAGGAATTCACCTGGAACAAGATCCGCCAGCTCAACCGCAATCCGCTGCTGAACTCGTTGAGCGGCGCCGATGGCCTCAAGACCGGCTACACCAAGGAGGGCGGCTACGGCATGGTCGGCTCGGCCGTGCAGAACGACACGCGGCTGATCGTGGTGGTCAACGGGCTGGAGGACGCCGATGACCGTGCGAGCGAGGCCAAGAAGATGCTGGAATGGGGCTTCCGCAGCTTCGAGACCCGCACGCTGATCGCCGCCAACCAGACCATCGGCTACGCCCGGGTGTTCGGCGGGGAAAGCCGTTCGGTGAAGCTGACGAGCCCCGAACCGATCAAGGTGATGGTGTCGAAGAACGGCAATGAGAAGCTGCTTGCGCGCGTGGTCTATAACGGCCCGGTGCGGGCGCCGATCCAGGCCGGGCAACAGATCGGCGTCGTCAGGGTCTGGCGGAGCGGCAATCTTGCTGTGGAAACGCCGGTCTACGCGGCGGACGCGATCGGCACGGGATCGACCGTGCGCCGGGCACTCGACGGCGCCCAGGAGCTGGTCATCGGCATGTTCCGCGCGGGCGTCGAGAAGCTCTGACATGGCAAAGGCTAAGGTCAAGCGATCATCCTTGCGCGGGCGCTTCATCACGTTCGAAGGCGGCGAGGGGTCCGGAAAATCCACCCAGATCAAGCGGCTCGCCGAACGGCTGAACGGGGCCAAGCTGCGCACCATCGTCACCCGCGAGCCAGGCGGCTCGCCGGGCGCCGAGATTATCCGGCATCTGCTATTGTCGGGCATGGGCAAGCTGCTCGGGCCCGACGCCGAGACGCTGCTGTTCGCGGCCGCGCGCGACGACCATGTCCGCACCGTGATCCTGCCGGCGCTGAACCAGGGCATCTGGGTGCTCTGCGACCGCTTCTTCGATTCGACGCGGGTCTATCAGGGCCGGCTAGGGCAGGTGCCGCCCGGCCTCGTCAGCGCCATGCAGCGCGTCACCATCGGCGACCTCAAGCCGGACCTCACCTTCATCCTCGACGTGCCCGTGGAAGTCGGCCTGAAGCGGGCAGCGGCGCGCCGCGGCAATGCGGCCCCCGATCGCTTTGAGTCCGAGGACGTCCAGTTCCATCAGGATTTGCGCGAGGCCTACAAGCAGCTTGCGGTCGAAGATCCGCAGCGCTGCGTGCTGATCGATGCCGATGCCGACGCCGATGCGGTCGCCGAGCGTATCTGGAATGTGCTGCGCGAACATCTCCTCACGGCATTTCCGGCGGCGAGCCACGCATGAGCGCGCGCAAGGTCGAGCAGGAACTCGCGGTTCGGCATCCGCGCGAGACGCCCGATTTCTTCGGGCATCGCGAGGCGGAGACAGCGCTGCTCGCGGCCTATCGCTCGGGCCGCATTCCGCACGCCTGGCTGATCGGCGGCGCGGCGGGCATCGGCAAGGCGACGCTGGCCTATCGCATGGCGCGCTTCGTGCTGGCGCACCGCGATCCGCTTGCGCCTTCCGTGCAGCAGGCGGAGACGCTGGCGGTCGATCCGCACGAACCGGTGGCAAGGCAGGTCGCGGCAGGCGCCCATGGCGGGCTGTTGGTGCTGGAGCGCGGGCTCAACGACCGCGGCGTGCTGCGGACGGTGATCACGGTCGATGAGACGCGCGAAACCATCTCGTTCTTCGGCTCGACGGCGGCGGTCGAGGGCTGGCGCGTGTGCATCGTGGACACCGTCGATGAACTCAATCCGAATGCCGCCAATGCGCTCCTGAAGATTCTCGAGGAGCCGCCGCAGCAATCGCTGTTCCTGCTGGTCACCCACGCGCCGTCGCGGGTGCTGCCGACGATCCTGTCCCGCTGCCGCAAATTGCTGCTCAGGCCGCTTGATCCCGACGACGTGGTCCGCGCCGCTTCCGCGGCCACCGAAATGGCGCCTGACGATCCGGCGCTGATCGAGGCCGCCGCGGCGGCGGAGGGCAGCGTGGCGCGGGCGCTGAATCTGCTTGGCGGCGACGCGCTGAAGCTGCAGCAGAAGACCGCAGCCCTGCTTGCGACATTGCCGCAGGTCGATCCGCGCGAACTGCATGCGCTCGGTGATGCGCTCGGCCTCAGCGATCGCGTCGCGCTTGCGGCCTTTATCGAGGGCATCGAGCGCTGGATCAGCGACAAGCTGCACACGGGCGATGCCAACGCTAACCTGCCGCGCCTTGCACGGCTGGCGGAGGTATGGGAAAAGATCGTCCTCGCCGCGCGCGATACCGAAGCATACAATCTGGAACGCAAGCCGCTGGTGTTCTCGGTGTTTTCGATGCTTGCGGAAGCCGTGCGGTAATCCGCCGTTTCACCAATCCCGATCATTTTCGCTTGAACTGCACCTTGAGGAATTCGTTGTGGCCCGGAAAGCTTCGAAGAAGAAAAAGACGAAGAAGGCGGCACGTCGCGCCGCCGAGGCCGCGGTGAAGACGCGTGCGAAGAAGAAGGCCCCAGCGAAGAAGGCGAAAAAGGCGGCCAAGAAGGCCGTGAAGAAGGCTGCCAAGAAGAAGACCGCTGTCAAGAAAGCAGCCGGCAAGAAGGCAACTGCCAAGAAAGCAGCTACCAAGAAAGCAGCTGCCAAGACCAACAAGCCGGCGAAAAAGTCGGTAAAGAAAACTACGACGAAGGCTGCGCCGGAAAAGCCGATTTCTGCTCCGGAACAGGTCAGCACGCCTACGCCCGCGCCGGTAGTGAAGCCCGCGGTGAAGAAGGCGCCAAAGCCGAAGCCGGCGCAAGCCACTCCCGCCGCTAACCTCGCGCCTGCACCGACCGCTCGGGGCAACCTGTTCTACATCACGACTGCGATCGCCTATCCGAACGGTCAGCCGCATATCGGCCATGCCTACGAGGCGATCGCGACGGATGCGCTGGCGCGCTTCCAGCGGCTCGACGGAAAGGACGTGTTCTTCCTGACCGGCACCGACGAGCACGGCCAGAAGATGATCCAGACCGCGCAAAGCGAGGGACTGACCCCGGCCGAGCTCGCCACCCGCAACGCCGCCCGCTTCAAGGAGATGGACGAGCGGCTGAACGTCTCGTTCGACCGCTTCATCCGCACCTCCGAACCGGCACATCACCGCTCGGTGCAGGCGATCTGGAATCGCATGCAGCAAAATGGCGATATCTATATCGACACCTATGCCGGCTGGTATTCGGTGCGCGACGAGGCCTACTACGCCGAGGACGAAACCGTCGTCGGCGAGGACAATGTCCGCCGCGGTCCACAGGGCACGCCGGTCGAGTGGGTCGAGGAGAAGAGCTACTTCTTCAAGCTGTCGGCGTACCAGGACAGGCTGCTTCATCTCTACGAAAGCCAGCCCGATTTCATCGGGCCTGACTCGCGCCGCAATGAAGTCATGAGCTTCGTCAGGAGCGGGCTGAGGGATCTTTCGATCTCGCGCACCACCTTCGACTGGGGTGTCAAGGTGCCCAACGATCCCGAGCACGTGATGTACGTCTGGGTCGACGCGCTCACCAACTACATCACCGGTGTCGGCTTTCCCGACGAGGCCGATCCGAACTGGCGCTACTGGCCGGCGGACGTGCACATCATCGGCAAGGACATCATCCGCTTCCACGCGGTGTACTGGCCGGCCTTCCTGATGTCGGCCGGCGTCCCCGTCCAGAAGCGCGTCTATGCCCACGGCTTCCTGTTCAGCAGGGGAGAGAAGATGTCGAAGTCGGTTGGCAATGTCGTCGATCCCTTCGACTTCGCCGACCAATACGGCGTCGACCAGCTTCGCTACTTCTTCCTGCGCGAGGTACCGTTCGGACAGGACGGCAACTACAGCCACGAGGCCATCGTCGCGCGCATCAATGCCGACCTCGCCAACGATCTCGGCAATCTGGCGCAGCGTTCGCTGTCGATGATCGCCAAGCAGCTCGGCGGCGTGCTGCCGGAGCCCGGCGAGTTCTCCGATAACGACAAGGCGATCCTGGCGCAGGCAGATGGCATGCTGGAGGCCTCGCGAAATGCGATGGCGACCCAGCAGATCCACCAATGGCTGAACACGGTGTGGGCCGTGGTGGCCGAAGCCAACCGCTATTTTGCGGGCGAAGCGCCGTGGGCGCTGGCCAAGACCGATCCTGCCAGGCAGAAGACGGTGTTGTATGTGACCGCGGAAGTCGTGCGCCAGATCGCGATCCTGACGCAGCCGGTGATGCCGGAAGCCTCGGCCAAGCTGCTCGATAGTCTGGGCGTCGCTGGGGATGATCAGACGTCGCGCCAATTCGCGGCCTTTGGCGAGCGGCTCAAGCCGGGCGTCCAATTGCCGCCGCCGGTCGGCGTGTTCCCGCGCTACGTCGAACCAAAGGCCGATTGAGCGGTTGGAAGAACATGCTGGTCGACAGCCATTGCCACCTGGATTTTCCGGATTTTGCCGAGGATCTCGACGCCATCGTCGCGCGGGCCGAGAGCGCGGGCGTGGGGCGCATGGTCACGATCTCGACCCGGGTTCGGCGGCTCGATGCGCTGCTTGCGATCGCCGAACGCTTTCCGAACGTCTACTGCTCGGTCGGTACGCATCCGCATGAGGCCGACCAGGAAGACGGCATTCCGCCGGCCGAACTGATTGAGCTGACCAGGCATCCGAAGGTCGTGGCGCTCGGCGAAGCCGGGCTCGACTACTTCTACCAGCACGGTTCGCGCGAGGCGCAGGAGCGCGGCTTTCGCGCACATATTGCGGCTGCGCGCTCGACCGGCCTGCCGCTCGTGATCCATACCCGCGAGGCGGACGAGGATTGCGGCCGCATCCTGGAAGACGAGGTGGCGAAGGGACCGTTCAAGGCGGTGCTGCATTGCTACACCGGCGGGCGTGAGCTCGCGATGAAAGCGATCTCGCTTGGTCTGTCGATCTCCTTCACGGGAATCCTGACCTTCAAGAAATCAGAGGCCTTGCGAGCGCTCGCGGCCGAACTGCCTGATGATCGCATCATGGTCGAGACCGACTCGCCGTATCTCGCGCCCGGCAAATTCCGCGGCAAACGCAACGAGCCTTCCTACGTGGTCGAGGTCGCCAAGGTCCTCGCCGAAACGCGCGGCGTTTCGCTGGAAGACATCTCGCGGCAGACCACCGAAAACTTCTTCCGGCTGTTCTCGAAAGTGCCGGCTCCGAAAGAGGCGGCATGACGATCACGTTGACGATTTTGGGCTGCGGCTCCTCCGCTGGCGTGCCGCGCCCGGCGCTCGGCTGGGGCGCCTGCGATCCGAACAATCCGAAGAACCGCCGCCGCCGCTGCTCGCTGCTGGTCGAGCGCAACGGCGCGCATGGCACGACGCGGATCGTGGTCGACACTTCGCCCGACCTGCGCGAGCAACTGATCGACGCCAATGTCGATCACATCGACGCGGTCTTTCTCACTCATGAGCACGCCGACCAGACCCATGGCATCGACGACCTGCGCTCGGTGGTGATGCATCAGCGCCGCCGCATTCCGGTCTACTTCAATCAGTCGACCGCCAAGGACATCATGGCGCGGTTCTCCTATTGCTTCATCTCGCCCGAGGGCAGCGACTATCCGCCGATCCTGACGCGTCACGGCATCGAGGCGGGCGAGAGCCATACAACCGAGGGGAAGGGCGGTCCGGTCAAGCTTTCCGCCTTCCTGGTCCAGCACGGCAGGATCCCCGCGCTCGGTTTTCGCGTTGGCGGCGCCGCTTACACACCAGATCTCCACGACATTCCCAAGGAAAGCTGGCCGGCGCTGGAGAACCTCGATCTCTGGATCGTCGACGGATTGCGCTATGTGACGCATTCCAGCCATTTCAGCGTGGCCGACGCGCTGTCACGGATCGACCGCTTCAAGCCGAAGCGTGCCGTCATCACCAACATGCACGCCGACCTCGACTATGAGGCGTTGCGGCAAAAGCTGCCCGCCGGCGTGGTGCCGGGGTACGACGGGATGCGGCTGGTGTTGGACAAGCTGCCGTAGGGTGGGCAAAGCGAAGCGTGCCCACCACTTCTTGCGGAGTGCGGATGGTGGGCACGCTTCGCTTTGCCCACCCTACGACTTCGCCGGGACGACGACTGTACTACGCCGAAATCGCCTTCGCCGATCCGACCTGGTCGCGCAGCATGAATTTCTGGATCTTGCCGGTCGAGGTCTTCGGAATCGGGCCGAACACGACCGCCTTCGGCGTCTTGAAGCCGGACATCTGATCGCGGCAGAAGGCGATGATCTCGGCTTCGGTGGCAGTCGCACCTTCCTTCAGCTCGACAAAGGCGCAGGGCACTTCGCCCCATTTCGGATCGGGCTTTGCGACCACGGCCGCAAACAGCACGGCGGGATGCTTGTAGAGGATGTCCTCGACCTCGACCGAGGACACGTTCTCGCCGCCGGAGATGATGATGTCCTTGGAGCGATCCTTGATGATGACGTAGCCATGCTGATCGAGCACGCCGAGATCGCCGGTGTGGAACCAGCCGCCGGCGAAGGCTTCACGCGTCGCCTTCTCGTTCTTCAGATAGCCCTTCATCACGATGTTGCCGCGGAACATGACTTCGCCGATGGTCTCGGCGTCGCGCGGCACGGGCTGCATCGTGCTGGGATCGAGCACGGTGACGGCCTCTTCAAGCGGGTAGGGTACGCCCTGCCGCCGCTTCATCTGCGCGCGCTGCGGGGCCGGCAATTCGTCCCAGCCTGGCTGCTCGGCGCAGACGGAGGCGGGGCCATAGACCTCGGTCAGGCCATAGACATGGGTGAGTTTGATGCCGATCCGCTCGGCGCCTTCGAGCACGGCGACCGGCGGGGCGGCGCCTGCGATCAATCCGATCACGGGCCTTGCGCGCTCATCCTTCGGCGCGTCCGGCGCATTGATCAGCACGTTGTAGACGATCGGCGCGCCGCACATGTGGGTGACGCCGTGCTTTGCGATCAGCTCGAAGATCCTGGTGGGCTCGACCTTGCGCAGGCAGACGTTGACGCCGGCCGCAGCCGCTATGGTCCAGGGGAAGCACCAGCCGTTGCAGTGGAACATCGGCAACGTCCAGAGATAGACCGGATGCTGGCCGAGATTGCCAGCCAGGATGTTGCTGACGGCGTTGAGATAGGCGCCGCGGTGATGGGTCACGACGCCTTTGGGGTTGCCCGTGGTCCCCGACGTGTAGCTCAGCGCGATCGCTTCCCATTCGTCGTCAGGCCGACGCTCGACAAAATTGGGGTCGCCCAGCGCGAGCGCCGCTTCGTATTCGATCTCGCCGATACGCTGGCCGCCATCGAACGATGCATCATCGACGTCGATCACGACGGGTTTTGGCCCTTTCATCTGCGCCAGCGCGTCGGCGATGACGCCCGAAAATTCGGGATCGACCAGGATGATCCTCGCGCCGCCATGATCGAGCTGGAATGCGATCGACGGCGCGTCGAGCCGGATGTTCAACGTATTCAAGACCGCGCCGGTCATCGGCACCGCGAAGTGCAGTTCGTTCATCGCGGGGATGTTCGGCAGCATCGCCGCAACGGTATCGCCGACCCCGATGCCGCGGCTGGCGAGATAGGACGCGAAGCGCCGGCAGCGGTCATAGGTCTCGGCCCAGGTGAAGCTGCGGCCTTCATAGACGGTACTGACATGGTCGGGATAGATGGCGGCCGAACGTGCCAGGAAGCTCAATGGCGTCAGCGGCACGTAGTTGGCCGGCGTCTTGTCCAATCCGATATTGTACTGGTTCTGGGCTGCGCTCATGGCTCGATCCCATTAAAGATTAAAGTCTCACAAGAACCCGATGGAAATCCACGGGAAGACCGCGACGATGATCAGGCCAACCATCAGCGCCAGAAGATAGCCCCAGATCGGTCTGATGCCTTGCGCCGGATCGACGCGCCCGATGGCGCAGGCGGCATAATAGCCGACGCCGAAGGGCGGTGCGAACAATCCGATGCCCATCGCCAGGATGATGATCATGGCATAGTGCACCTCGTGGACGCCGACGGCGCGCGCGATCGGGAACAACAATGGCCCGAACAGCACGATCGCCGGTATCCCCTCGAGCACGCTGCCGAGGATCACGAAGGCCAGGATCGACACCGCGATGAAGCTCGCCGAGCCGCCAGGCAGGCCGGTCATGGCCGCGGCGAGCGCCCGGGAGAAGCCGGACTGGGTGAGCCCCCAGGCCATCCCGGTCGCCGTGCCGATGATCAGGAGGATCGCCCCCGACAGGCAAGCCGTCTCGACCAGCATTGGCACGAGTCGCCGCCAGTCGAAATTGCGGTAGATCAAGAGGCCATAGATGAAGAAGCCGACGATAAAGGCGTAGACGATGCCGATCGTGGAGACTTCCGTCGCGGTGGCGATGCCCTCGATCACCGCGTAACGGATCACGAAAGGCAGCGCCAGCGCGGGCAGGGCGATGATGAGCGTCCGCCCAATCTCGGCGCCGCTCGCCCTCTTCACGTGACGCAAGTCCTCCTTGCGGTAGCGCCACCAGACCAGCGCGGACAGCGTGATCGCCAGCACCACGCCCGGCAACAGGCCGCCGGTGAACAGCGCGGCGATCGAGACGCCGGTGACCGAGCCGATGGTGATCAGCACGAGGCTCGGCGGGATGGTTTCAGTCTGGGCGCCGGTGGCGGAGAGCAAGGCGACGAGATCGCCGGGCCGGGCGCCGCGCGCCTTCATTTCCGGAAACAGCACCGGCGCGACGGCAGCCATGTCAGCCGCCTTGGAGCCGGAAATCCCTGACACCAGGTACATCGCGCCGACCAGCACGTAATGCAGGCCGCCGCGGACGTGGCCGAGCAGGCTCGCCAGGAAGGCGACCATCGCCCGCGCCATGCCGGTCATCTCGATCAGAAGCCCCAGGAAGACGAACAGCGGCACCGACAACAGAATCAGATGGCTCATGCCCTCGTCCATGCGGCCGACCAGCACCATCAGCGGCGTGCCAGTGGTCAGCGCCAGATAGCCGTAGGTCGCAAGCCCGAAGGCGAATGCGATCGGCACGCCGGCAAAGACCGAAAAACCGGTGACGCCGACAAAGAAGATGATGAGATTGAGATTGCCGAGCGGCCGCAAGGCGCCCTTGAGCAGCCAGAACACGGCGATCACCGCCGCCACGGATGCGATTGCGGCCGGCACCGTCCGCACATTGGCGGCGCGGGCAAGTCGCAGCAGTGCGAACAGCGCCATCAGGCCGATCCCGGTCGGCAGCGCCGCCGCCCGCCAGCTATTGAGGATCTGCAGCGCCGGCGTCGTGATGTAGCTTTCCTCGTAGGCGTATTCGTAGGACGGCCAGGCGATCAAGAGCAGGAACGCCAGCGCCGCGGCGGTCGCGACGAGATCGAGATAGGACCGCAGCGCCGGAGGTGCATTTGCGACAATTGCGGTCATTCGCATGTGCTCGGCGCGGCGGAACGCGACCGCAGCGCCCAGCATCGCCAGCCACAGGAACAGGATCGAGGCCAGTTCGTCCGACCAGATCAGCGGGCTGTGCAGCGCATAGCGCGCGACCACGCCGGCGAACAGGATCACGATCTCGGCCACGACCAATAGTGCCGCCGGGATCTCGACCAGCCATCCGAGCGCTTGTTCGACGGATTCCGTGAACGAACGGCGGCGAGGGGAGTGATCCGCCTCGCCGGCCATGATCTCGCTCAGTTCGGCATGAGCCATGACGGCCCCCTGCACTAGAGATTATTGTGTTGGCACGCTGTGCGGTTACGACAGCTTGCCGACGGATTTCTCCAGGAGCTCCCAGGCCTGGTCGCCATACTTGCCCTTCCATTCAGCATAGAAGCCCGCGGTGCGCAGCTTGTCGCGGAACGGCGTAATGCCCGGCTGGTTGAAGACGAGACCCTTGCCGGCCAATTCCTGCTGCAGGCTGGCGTTCAGCTTGGCGACGTCGGCGCGCTCGTTGACGGCGGCCGCATTGACGTTCTTGGCGACGATGGTGCGGACATCCTCCGGCAGCTTCTCCCAGGCGCGGCGGTTGGCCAGGAACCAGAAGCCGTCCCACATGTGGTTGGTCAGCGAGCAGTACTTTTGCACCTCGTAGAGCTTGGCGGTCGAGATGATCGCCAGCGGGTTCTCCTGGCCCTCGACGATCTTGGTCTGCAGCGCCGAATAGACCTCGCTGAAATTGATCGAGGCGGGGGCGGCGTCGAACGCCTTGAACATCGAAGTCCACAATGGCGAGACGGGCACGCGGATCTTGAAGCCCTTGTAATCCTCCGGCCCGTTGATCGGCTTGGTCGAGGACGTGGTCTGGCGGAACCCGTTGTCCCAGATCTTTTCCATCACCTCGAGGCCGGCCTTCTTGATCTCGCCGCGGACATAGGCGCCCAGCCCGCCGTCCATGGCCTTCCAGACCGTGTCATAGTCTGGGAACGCGAAGCCGATGCCGTTGATGGATGCCGCCGGCACCAGCGTCGACAGGATCAGGCCGGACAGCGTGAAAAACTCGACGCCGCCGGAACGGATCTGGCTCAGCACGTCGGTATCGGAACCGAGCTGGTTGTTGGGGAAAACCTGCAGGTCGAAGCGGCCATTGGTCTCGGTCTTGATCGCCGCCGCCATCTCGCGGGCGCGGACGTTCATGGGATGGCTGTCCGGGAGATTGTTGGCGTATTTGTAGGTGAACTCGGCGGCTTGCGCGCGGGCCACCAATGGCGCGCCAAGGCCGCCCAGGACGGCCGAGGCAGCCGATGCCTTCAGTAGCGCGCGTCGTGAAAAGCTCATCTGGTTTGCTCCCTTTAGCTCCCTTTATGAGGCTTGTTGTTGTCCGTGCCGCGGGTCGGCAAGCGATCTCGCCGGCGCTTATTGCAGCGTCTGGAGCCGGCGGCAATATGGGCTTTCACACAGGGCGGCGGACGGCTGGATGCTCACATGCGGACGGGCCGAAACGCTCGCTCCATGACGGGAGGCTTGGCGCTGACGCAGAAAATTGGCATTTCCATCAGGAAGTTCGCCTAAATCTTTGATCTGATTGTATATAAAAATATTCCATAATATACCTTATGCGAATTTCGTATAGGCGATAGTCTCGATCCCTTGTTTGTGGTTTGGCGCTGTTTCAAATATCTCCATGATTGCCTCGGCACGGTCATCCATGCCTTCCAGCGTGGCCATAAAGGTACCCGGGACAATAGTCGGCGCTCACGCGTGACGCCGCATTTTCCGACCGACAGCCCTCCCCCAGTTCCCAGCGAATCTTGTTCAGCTCGTTGCCGAGGTCGTGCTTGCTCAGCAGCAGATTGGGAATTGCCAAATAGAATGCGCGCCGGTCATGGACGTGCCCGCATTCTACTTTACCACTTCCGACCTCCGGGCACTTTGCCTGCGGTCGGTGCTGGCATTTCGATCATCGGCGCCAGCCGCCGTTCCTAGAATGCCTTTTTCGTCTCCGGCCGGTGCTTGTTCGTCGGCACAAAACCCGACGGCTTTGCTTCGCGCGGCTGGCGCACCCAGACCTCGCGATTCGGATGCAGGCCGCCGCCGCGAGTGGCAGGAACGGCGGTGAGCCGCGCGCGGTGCAACAGGCGCGTATCCGCGTCACCGCAATTCGGGTGGATGCCGCCGTTATCCGCCACCACCTTGTCCCATGCGGCTTTGCGCTGCCTGAGAACGGCAGGATCCGACAGCTCCGTGCAGTTGAGCTCGTTCTTGTTCAAGTCCGCGACGATCTCGTCACCGTCCTGAACGAGAGCGATTGGTCCGCCAAGGGCCGCTTCAGGGCCGACATGGCCGATGACAAGGCCGACCGATCCGCCGGAGAACCGCGCGTCGGTCATCAGCGCCACCACGATTCCCCGCTCGCGGCACAGCGTGGTGATGCGCGAGGTCGGGTCAAGCATCTCCGGCATGCCCGGAGCGCCGCTCGGCCCCTCGTAGCGCACGATGATCATGTCGTTGTTCTGGAATCGCCCGGGCGTCTTGTCGAGCGCGTCAAGCAGGCCCTGCTCGCCTTCGAACACGCGCGCCTTGCCGCGGAACAGATTGTTTTCCAGTCCGCCTTCGACGCCGGCAAGCTTCAGGATCGCCGAGAATTCCGGCGACAAATTGCCGCCGAGAACCCGCAGGCCTCCGGTCGGCTTATAAGGCTTGGCGACGGGATAGATCACCGTGCCATCGACGGCCTTAGTGCCGAGGCGCTTGACCTGCTGCGCCAGCGTTTCGCCCGTGCAGGTCATCACGTCGCCGTTGAGAAGCCCGGCCTCCAGCAGTTCGCGCACGATCACCTGCACGCCGCCAACCTGGTCGATGTCGACCATCGAATACTTGCCATACGGGCGGGCGTCGGTGAGGACCGGAACGACATACTGCGACAGATGATTGAACTCGGCCGGCGTCATCACCTCTTTCCAGAAGTCCGCAAAGCCTGCGGCGCGCGCGATCTCCGGCGCATGCAGGGTGACATTGGTCGAACCGCCGACCGCCATTGCGACGATGACGGCGTTTCGGATGGAATCGCGAACCACGATGTCGCGCGGCTTCAGGTCCTTTGCGATCATTTGCGCGAGGTAGTCGACCAGCTGGCCCGGGAATTCCTTGAGCCGGCGGGGATCGTCGGACGGTGGCGCCACCATGTGCAGCGGCTGCATGCCGACGACGCCAATGAATGTCTGCATGGTGTTGTAGGTGAACATGCCGCCGCAGCTACCGTATCCGGGGCAGGCATGACAGGCGATGTGATGGCGGTATTCGGCGTCTGGGTTGCCGGCGACCTGATAGGCACTGACGATGTCGAGCTTCTCGCCGGTGTTCGGGTCGGTACCGGGATGGATCGGCCCATCCGACATGATGATCGTCGGCTGATTGTGCTCGAGCAGCGCCGCCAGCGTGCCGACCGGCGGCTTGTCACAGGCTACGACGGCGATGGTACCGCGGAGACCGGTCGCGCTCAAATGCTCGCAGAGCGCATCGTGAGTGACCTCACGCCCGATCAGCGAATAGCGCATTTCGCGGGTGCCGTTGCGGATACCGTCCGACGTCGCGATCGTGTATTCCGGCTGGACCAGGCGCAGCTTCAACTGGCCCGCGCCCTTGCCGATGCGGCTCTTGAGACTGGCGTGGATGGCATCGACCTTCGCCGTCACACCCATGTAGCACTGGCTGTCGCCTTTGGTGCCGACCACGCCAACCGACGGCTCGTGGATCAGATCCGGATCGGTGCCAAGCTCTCGCGCAATCCCGATGGTTTGGGTGGAGCGGCCTGGATGCCGGTCGATGATAACGGCTTTCGATTCTGTCACGGCGAGTTTCCTTCCAAGCGAACGGCTTGTTTTGATCGACAAAGTGCGGGGCGCACCGCGTGCGAGAGGATACGACCAAGTTCCCAGTGGCAACGCGGCGGGCCGAATGCGAGATTGATCGCGGTCGGCCCGTTCAGTGCATAAGCCCCGAAGATCGCTGACACAATCGGATTGTCAAACCATCTTGCGTTGAGGCGGCTGGCTGGGGCGGCAGGTATTCAGCCATGGTCCTACCCTGCCCTGGGTTGACCACTACTACAGACTTCTTCGTAAAGCACGGAAGCAGACGAGTTCTCAATCTTGCTCCGATCAAGCTGAATTCGAGCAATGCAATAATCGGATCAGGAAACCCGAGCCCGCTGCCAATTCTTGCTGAACGCGTGCAGGAATCCAGTAAACTTCACGCCGCTGGGTCGGCAGCCATTGTTGCTATGATAGGACGTTACGCGCGGTTTCTGACTCAAATCTCGCGGCGTCTAAGCGACCGAGCGAGTTTGTCTCTTCACAAATGGGAGGTCTCGCTATGCCGAGAAAAGAGATTCTCGACCAAATCCAGAAGTACACCCACCCGTTCCGCGTCACTAACGGCAAGGGCTTTCAACTGAAGGATTTCGACCCCGGTGATACGCGCACCCTGAAGATGGACAAGGGTGAAGCAGCCGACCTCCTTCAACGCGGCACTCAGTGGCTCGCAGAAGAACAGGACATGCTGTATGCCCAGGACCGCTGGTCGCTGCTGCTCGTCTTCCAGGCCATGGATGCTGCTGGCAAGGACAGCACGATCAAACACGTCATGTCGGGGGTCAATCCGCAAGGCTGTCAGGTCTCCTCGTTCAAGCAGCCATCGCAAGAGGAGCTCGACCACGACTTCCTGTGGCGCTACGTCAGGCGTCTGCCGGAGCGTGGGAAGATCGGCATATTCAACCGCTCCTACTACGAGGAGGTCCTCGTTGTGCGTGTGCACGAGGATATCCTGAAGCGACAGAAATTGCCTCCGCAGTTCATGGGCAAGCGCATCTGGGACGAACGGCTCGCCGACATCGCGCGTTTCGAAGACTACCTGACCCGGCAGGGCGTGGTCATCCTCAAGTTTTTCCTGAACGTGTCGCGCGAGGAACAGAAGAAGCGTTTTATGAAGCGCCTCGACAACGCGGAGAAGAACTGGAAGTTCTCTCCTTCGGACGTCCATGAGCGCAAGTTCTGGCGCGACTACATGCGCTCATTTGAAGATGCGATCCGGGCCACGGCTTCGCAGCACGCGCCGTGGTATGTGGTGCCGGCCGACAACAGGTGGTTCACCCGGCTTGTCGTCGCCGCGGCGATCGTGGAGACGGTCGAGCAGCTTGACCTTGCATACCCGACGCTGAGCGCGGAGCAGAAGAAGGAGGTGGCGGCCGCGCGTACGGAGCTTGCGCGCGAAGCCTGACGCCCTTGTCCAAGGCTCTGCGATCAGTTGCCGGCTTCGGCAGCGACGACAACCTCCCGCAACGAACCCGACGAGCGAATGATCAGCTTCTCAGCCTCCACGACGAGGAAGAACACCAAACCGCCTGCCAGCAGCCAGGGCCAGACCCATAACGGGATAGCTTCGTTGCCGAACATCGCCTGGAACGGTGGTGTGTAGGTGAAGATCAGTTGCAGGATCACCACGGCAATGATGCCGAGCGGCAAGTACTGATTGCCCATGTGCGCCTTGAGGTCGAGCGACGAGTCGAGCAGATAGCGGCTGTTCAAGAGATAGAACACCTGGCCGATCGTGATGGCATTGACGGCGACCGTCCGCGCCAATCCGTCCGAAGCGCCCTGGCCCTTCATCCAGAAGAACGCCAGCAGGGTGTAGGCAAGGAGCGCCAAGCCAACAAAGACGATCCGCCAAATCCCGAAGCCGGTGACGATCGGGCGGTCCGCCGCGCGCGGAGGCCGCTGCATCACATCGATCTCGTGCGGCTCGAAGGAGATAACCAGGCCAAGCGCAACCGAAGTCACCATATTGACCCAGAGCACTTGCGGGGCGGTGATCGGCATGGTGAAGCCAAGAAAGATTGCCGACGCAATCACCAGCGCCTGCGCGACGTTGGTCGGCAACAAGAAAAGCATGGCCTTCTCGATATTGTTGTAGACCGTGCGTCCCTCCTTCACGGCTGCCGAGATCGAGGCGAAGTTGTCGTCGGCCAGGATCATCCCGGCTGCTTCCTTCGTTACCTCGGTGCCTTTGATACCCATCGCAACGCCGATGTCGGCTTTCTTGAGCGAAGGCGCATCGTTTACGCCATCGCCTGTCATTGCCACGATTTGGTTGTTGGCCTGAATGGCCTTCACAAGGCGCAGCTTGTGTTCAGGGCTTGCACGCGCGAAGACATCAACGGCGCGAACGCGTTCCTGCAACGTCGCGGTGTCCATACCCTCGATCTCGGCGCCCGTGATCGCCGTCTTCCCGTCGCCGAGACCAAGCATCTTGGCGATGGCCGCGGCGGTGATCTTGTGATCGCCCGTGATCATGGTGACCCGGATGCCACCGCCGTGGCACTCCTTCACAGCCTCGATGGCCTCTTTGCGCGGCGGATCCAGCAAGCCGATCAGGCCGAGCAAGACAAGCGTCCGCGGCAAGTCGGCCGCGGTGAGACCGCCGGTCTTCACATTCGGAGTCTCGAGCCACGCCAGCGCCAGCACACGTTCGCCTTGAGCCGCAAGCCGGTCTGATTGTTTCAAGAAGTGCTCGCGGTCGAGCGGCCTCGGCTGGCCGTTGGCGGTCTGCTGGCGATCGCAGTGATCGAGGATCACTTCCGGGGCGCCCTTGACCAGCAGCACCTGCTCGCCGCTCGCAGCCTCGTGGAGCGTCGCCATGAACTTGTGCTCGGATTCGAACGGAATGGCATCGATACGCGGAGCTGCCGCCTGCTCTGCCTGCCGATCCATACCGAGCTTGGCCGCGAACGGATAGAGCGCGCCCTCCGTCGGATCGCCCTCCACCTTCCAGCAGCCTTCCTCCTGAAACAGCTCCGCATCGTTGCAGAGCAACGAAACCCGCCCCATGAGCGCGAGTACCGGCTCCCTGCCCGCGGGCTCTCCGTCCTTTCTGATCTCCCCCTTCGGCGAATAACCGTCGCCTGTAATTTGATATGCTGACTCAGCCGTGACGGCGGACACCACCATCATTTCCATGAGCGTCAGCGTGCCCGTCTTGTCCGAGCAAATCCGCGACACCGATCCGAGCGTCTCGACCGCAGGCAATCGCCGGATGATGGCGTTGCGCTGCGCCATGCGCTGCACGCCGATGGCCAGGGTAATCGTGATGAGCGCGGGTAGTCCCTCCGGAATGAGCGATACGGCGATGCCAACGACGGCCTGGAACAGCTCCACAAAGTCCATACCCTTCACCCACTTTCCGTAGGCGAATATCAGGACGCTGATCACCCCGATCGCGGCGGTGATGGCGTAGCCGAATTTCTTGACCTGGCGCAGCAACGGGGTCTCGAGTGGACTGACATTGGCGAGCAACTGGTTGATGCGGCCGAGTTCGGTCTCGCTACCGGTCGAGACGACCACTCCGGTCGCGCGACCGGACGTGACCATGGTGCCGGAAAACGCCATGCTCTCGCGATCCCCGACCGTCGCGTTCGCAGGCACCGCATCGACGCCCTTCTCCGCCGGCACCGATTCGCCAGTGAGGGCGGCCTCTTCAGTCCGCAGGTTCTTCGCCTCGATGAGCCGCAGGTCTGCAGGAATCTTGTCACCCGACTCCAGGAGCACGACGTCGCCCGGAACAAGCTGCTCCGCAGCAATCATGCGGGTCTCGCCACCGCGCACCGTCCGCGCCTCCGCCGACAGCATGTTGCGGATGGAGTCCAGTGCCTTCTCGGCCCTGCCCTCCTGAATGAACCCAAGCAGCGCGTTGAGAACGACGACACCAAAGATGATTGCCGCGTCAACCCAGAGGTTCAGCATCAACTTGGTGAAGCCCGCGGCGAGCAGCACGTAGACCAGGATGTTGTTGAACTGCGCTAGAAACCGGGCAAACGGGCCCTCCTTCCTGCCTTCCGGCAGACGGTTGGGCCCGTATTTCCGTAGGCGGACCGCGGCCTCAGCCGGATCGAGACCTTTCTCCCGGCTGGTGCCGAGTCGCTCCACGACCTCTTGTTGAGATGTCGCGTGCCAGGCAACAATCTCGCTGACCGGGTTCGCATTCACTGCTGTGCTCATGCGTCTGCAAGGAAGAAAAGCTTGCGACCTGGAATTCCAGAAACCGAGTACGCGTCTGTGAGCGCGAGCATCATCGCACCGTCGGTCGCCAAATACAACTCAAGGAGCAATTGTGGCCCAGGCTGACGACCAAGGGGGCGATAAGGACGACAGCACGCGAGCGGATACCGAGCGATATCCGATGCAACGTGTAGTGAGGCTTTCTCTTGCTCGCGTCCCAGCTCGTCGGGATTCTTCGTCGATCGACATTACCTTAACACGTCAGCAAAGCTTACCTAGCGCCAACGCGTTCGGTACGTATCACCCTCGCCTTGCTCTCGTCGTGTTGCATGAGCGCGAGACAGTATTCCCGCAAGGTGCGGTGTGCATCGGGACGATTCTGCCGCACGGCATCGCTGAGGAGGCGCCTTGTGATCAAGGCGCATCGCTCGACCTATCTGCCGGGTGAATCATTTAGCTGGATGGTGATCACATCCATCGGTCGCCAGTACGTTTCAAACCCATCACTGTAGTCTTGACGAACCGCGCCGATGTTGAGTTTGCACTGGCCCGTCTGCCGAAAGATCGGCCGCACAAGTCCATCTTCCACCCATGCGCACACGTGCTTGCCAAGGCGGATTGCACCTAATGAACGATCGTAGACAAGGCCAGGAACTCTAATTTTGTAACTGTTGTATGGTTTGCACTGGGACGCTGCCCAATCTCCAGTAACATATTTATCGCATAAGGTCGCTGACACCCACGCGCGATTTAGATCAGGGTTGGAACGGAATTCCAGGAAGGCTGCGCCGTTGGGCGTGCGCCAAACACCAGGCACTTTTGCAACAAAAACGGATTGGAATGCGCCGTCACAGGTACGGCCAGCAGGAAAATCGTCGACAATAACGCAATCACTGTCTTCATTCTTGCCTCCTTTAGCGTGTGCTCAAGGTCGAAATGTTCGCAGCAGTTTGCGCCGGAGAAAAATAAACTCAGCGTTTGTATTCGCCGGTGTGTGTCGATTTTCGTTCGATCCGAGAATCCTTTCGTTGTCGGTCACGACAATGAGAGTGTCGCGTGGAGAGAAGGCATGCAATCGGCCCGAATTGTATCCGAGATCAAGACTGTAGACAACGTAAGTTCACCGCGCGTAACAATCGCGCGACGGTGCAGTCTGACGTGTTCTCGATGGTCCCAATGGTCGCTTATAGTTGGTGGTGACCGGCGCAATTGTTGCGACCGCTATCGACCGTAAGGAGCAGCACCCTGACGGAGCTTACTCGACGCGATTGGCTGCTGATCAGTGCGGCCGCAACCAGCAGTTTTTTGTATCCAGCCATGGCCGATGCATCGAAACAAGATCGAATTCGCCTCTCCTTGAATGAAAATCCGTTCGGTCCCTCGCCTCGGGCGTTGGAGGCGATCAAGGCCCACCTCACCGGTCTCAGCCGCTATACCGGCGACGAACTCACCGAGCTGACGCAGACGATTGCCGCGCACGAGAATGTTGCTGCCGAGCAGGTCGTACTCGGCGAGATCCTTAACGTGCTCGGCCTGTATCTGTCGGCCCGCGGCGGTACGGGCGGTGAGTTCATCTATTCCGAGCCCGGCTATACTGCGCTGGTCGATGCCGTCTCGCCCGCCGGCGGCATCGTGGTCGGTGTCCCCCTCAACGACCAGCTTGAGAACGACCTCCCCGCCATCGCCGGCAGGGTCAATGGACGGACGCGCGCGGTCTATCTCGTCAATCCGCACAATCCGAGCGGCACGGTGAGCGAGGCGGCGCAGTTCATCGAATTCGTGCACGATCTCTCCAAGCGCACGCTCGTGATCGTCGATGAGGCCTATCTCGAATTCACGCCGGATTTCGAGAAGCGAACCGTGGCCGGCCTGGTCCGCGGCGGCGATCAGGTCGCGGTCTTCAGGACATTTGCGAAAATCTACGGGCTTGCCAGCCTTGCCATCGGCTACACGCTGGCGCCCGCCGAGCTGGCCAAGTCGGTGAAGCTGCTCGGCATCGGCGCCTCTTTCGGGCTCAATCGGCTCAGCCTCGTCGCGGCAGACGCCAGTCTGAAAGATACAGACTATGTGCCGTCGGTTCGCGCCAAGGTCGCGGCCGAGCGCGATGCCTGGCACGAGCTGTTCCGGCAACGAAAGGTTCGCTTCACGGAATCGCAGGGCAATTTCGTGTTCTTCGACTCCGGCCGGCCGCAACAATCCATCGCGTCCGCGCTCGCAGCACAAGGCATCGACATCGGTCGCAACTATCCGCCGCTCGACACCTGGGTGCGCATTTCGATCGGCCTGCCGGAGGAAAACGCGATCGCCCGCCGGGCTGTCGCGGACCTGTTGCGCTCGACCTGAGCCGCGCCGTTATGATGGCCTATGCTCACTCACATATTTGATGTTCTGAAAGGCCTGCAGTCCTTCGACCCCGCCTTCCGAACCGACGCCGCTGTCCTTGTAGCCCCCGAAGGGCGTCTCCGGCAGCGATGCCTGCCAGTGGTTCACGATGACGTTGCCCGCCTCGATGCCGTCGATCATGGCGCCGGCATTGCGCATGTCGTTGGTCATCACGTAGGACGCAAGGCCGAACGGGAGCCGGTTGCAGAGACGGATGGCATCTTCCGCCGAGTCGAACGCGGTTGTCGCGGCGATCGGGCCGAACGGCTCCACGTTCGAAACCAGGCAGTCCTCATCGACATTCGCGATCAAGGTCGGGCTGTAGAAGCAGCCCTTGCCTCCGATCCGGTTGCCGCCGACCGGAACCGCGATCTGCCGCGAGCGGGCATCATCGAGGAAACGGTCCATCACCTCCAGCCGGCGGGTATTGGCCAGCGGTCCCATTCTCGTCGCTGGATCGAGGCCATTTCCGACCTTGATGGCTCTTGCGAGCTCGGCGAAACGCGCGACAAAGCGATCGTGGATCGAGCGATGCACGTAGAACCGCGTCGGTGACGTGCACACCTGCCCCGCATTCCGGTATTTGGCCGTCACCGCAGAAAGTGCCACCGCCTCCGGATCGACGTCTTCGAAGATCACCACGGGCGCGTGACCGCCGAGTTCCAGAGTCATTCGCTTCATGCCCTGCACCGCCAGCGATGCGAGCTGCTTCCCGACCGAGGTCGAGCCCGTGAAGGTTATGCCGCGAATGATCGGCGAGCCGATCAGCTTCGCCGATATCTCCGCGGGATTGCCGAACACGACGTTCAGCACCCCGCCCGGCAGACCGCTCTCCTGCAGCAATCCCGCGATGGCAAGTGCGGTCGCCGGCGTTTCTTCCGACGCCTTGATGATGACGGAGCAACCGGCAGCGAGCGCGCCGCTGATCTTTCGCGACGGCGTGATTGCCGGCGCGTTCCAGGACGCGAAGGCGGCGATGGGACCTATCGGCTCGCGCAGAGCGAACTGCATGGCCCCTTGCGTTCGTGGCGGAATGACCCGCCCGTAGGCGCGTCGCCCCTCCTCTGCATTCCAGTTGAAGATTCCCGCGGCCTGCTCGACCTCGGCCTTTGCTTCGGCGATCGGTTTGCCCAGTTCCAACGTGATCAGCGTCGCGATCTGGTCCCGCCGCGCGAGCATCAGGGCGGATGTCTGCTGCAGCACCCGCGCCCGCTCGACCGGAGACGTGCGTCGCCACCGGTCGAAACCCGCGGCCGCGGAAGCCAGGGCTTCGTCAAGATCAGCCTCGGTCGCATGCGGAAGCTCGGCCAGGACATTTCCGGTCGCCGGATTGTAGACCGGCTCGCCCCTTCGGCCGTCAAGGCCGATCCATCGGCCGCCGATGAACAGCCTCAGTTCAGGATAGTCCATTGCCATGCGAACGCTCGACCTCATTTCTCGGTGAGCAGCGGGCAGTTGCCGTCCTTCAAGGAACGAAACGCCTTGTCACCCGAAACGGTG
The DNA here is from genome assembly GCF_043638955.1 of Bradyrhizobium sp. 31Argb. NCBI lineage: Bacteria > Pseudomonadati > Pseudomonadota > Alphaproteobacteria > Hyphomicrobiales > Nitrobacteraceae > Bradyrhizobium > Bradyrhizobium sp. 31Argb. The sequence goes on from NZ_JBEGDB010000006.1 coordinate 26,886, forward strand.
GCGAGCACCTTGTAGTAGTCCCACGGATATTTCGATTCCGAAGGCTGCTTCACCTGCAGCAGGTACATGTCGCGCAACGCACGGCCGTCCTCGCGGATACTGCCGTTCACCGTGTAAAAATCATTGATCGGCGTCTTACGCATCTGTTGTGCGACAACCGTTCCTTCATCGCTCTTGGTTACTTCCACCGCCTTGAGGTAGTGCGTCACGGCACCGTAGACGGCCGCCTGAAGGCTGCCGGGCGCCTTGCCGTTGAAGCGCTCCATGAAGCGTTTGCTCCATGCGCGGGTCTTGTCGTTGAGATCCCAATAGAAGCTGTCGGCAAACATCAGGCCTTTGGCGCTGTTGAGACCGAGAGCGTGAATGTCGGGAAGGTTCACGAGCAAGGCCGCGATATTCTGGCCGCCATCGGTCAGACCGAACTCGTTGGCCTGCTTGAGCGAGTTCATCATATCTGCCCCGGCATTGGCGAGGCCGACCACCTGAGCCTTCGATGCCTGCGCCTGCAGCAGGTATGACGAGAAGTCGGACGTGTTGAGCGGCGCTCGGGCCGACCCGAGCACCTGGCCCCCATTCGCGGTGACCACCTTGGCCGCCTCCGCTTCCAAGGCGTGTCCGAAACTGTAGTCCGCGGTCAGGAAGTACCAGCTCTTCAGACCCCTATGCACCAGCGGTGCGGTCGCGACATTGGCAAGTGCATAGTTGTCGTACGCCCAATGGACGCCGACCGGTGAGCAGGCCTTGCCCGTGAGGTCGGGCGTTCCGGGGCCGGTAGCCAGCAGGACCTTGTTCTTGTCGCGCGACAGCTGCTGAACAGCGAGGGCGACCGCCGAGGACACGACCTCGGTGATGGTGTCGACACCCTCGGTGTCGTACCAGCGCCGTGCGATGCCAAGCCCGATGTCCGCCTTGTTCTGGTGATCGGCAGACACGACCTCGATCGCGACGCCGGCAACCTTGCCGCCGAAATCCTCAACCGCCATTTTCGCCGCAAGCACTGCACCTGCGCCGACATTGTCGGCGTATGGACCCGACATGTCCGTAAGCACGCCGATTTTCACGACTCCGCCAGAAATCTCGGCCGCAGCCGGCGTGACCGCCAGAGCGGCCGACACGGCCAGCACGATGGAACGAAGATTCATTTGCCCTTGTCCTCCCCTTTAATTGAAACTGACAAATTACCCCTTGCCGGCTGTCCGGCTGATTTCCTCGAGCACGGGCAGCAGGTAACCAATGAAAGCCTGAGGGTCCTCACTCATCGGAAAATGGCCGAGGCCTTTCATGATGGTGGCTTGGGCCCCCTTCACACTTGCGGCGACAGCCATTGTTTCTTCGGGCGTGCACGAATAGTCGTACTCGCCGGAAAGCAGGAACAATGGACAACGCGACGTGTCGATCTGCGCGACACGCTCGCGGATGTCGCCGTCGATCTTGTAGAAATGCAGATCGCCCTTGAAGACGCCCGGCCCGCCCTGCATGTAGTGCCACAGCGTTTCCCAGCGTTCCTTGACCGGCGCCTTCGGTCCGACCAGGCCGGAGACAATCGCCGCGCACACTTCGCCGCCGTGCACGTCGGGACGATGCAGGAAGTTGAGATCATAGTAAGGGTCGACGTGAGCGCCTGCCTGCAGGCCGATAATCGCGCGGAAGCGTTCGGGGTGCTCCAGCGCAAGATGCAGCACGATGCGCCCGCCGATCGAGCATCCCATCACGATGGGTTTGTCCAGCTCGAGCGCCTGCATGATCTCGAGGATCATGGTGGTGTATTGCTGCGAGGTGAGCTGATATTCCTCATCGTGCCAGCCAGCGGGCGGTGACGACTTCCCGTGCCAGGGCATATCGAACGCAATCACCCGATGACGGGCGATGATGTCCTTGCTATTCATCAGCGCCCGATATTGCCGGCCGTCCGAACCGGCCGTGTGCAGGCACAATAGCGGCACGCCCTGCCCGGCCTCTTCGACGTAAAGGCGGTGCGGCCGGCCCAGCAGTTGAAGATTCATGTAGCGGCCGACGATCGGCTCAAAGCTCGCGCTCATGCTGCAACTCCCACCCGCAGCTTCGCGAGGCTTTCCTTGAAGTAGCGAAGGTTCGCCATGAAGACCTGGAGGTTTCCCTCGGCCTTCAGGACGCGGCGCTTGATCAGCGCCATCAGGTCATGCGAACCGGGCTGCGGGTCGGCTTGCCAGAACCTCGCCCACTCCTCCCGCGGAGCGCGCAGCGCGAACGCCCACGAGGGCATCACGAACGGTCCTCGCGTCACCGACGAGACCCGTCCTTCCACGATGTTTATCAGCCACTGCGTCGAGCCGACCTCGAGCAGGAAGTTGGTCGAGAGGAAACGGCCGCGACGAACCAGGCCGGTATCGGCGTTTACACGCTCCTTCAATTGCTCAATCATCACGATCTCCCTGTTGTGCGAGCTGCACCAGCGCGTCGATCGCCAGGACGCCCTCTCCTTTCGGACGGACGATGAAAGGATTGATTTCTGCGTCGATCACGCCACGCTCGCTATATTCGGCAAGTTTTGAGAATGCGACAATAGCGCGGGCCAGCGCCTCCAGATCACCGGCGGGCCGGTTGCGAAAGCCCTGGAAGATGCGGGAGATGCTCAGCTCCTCGATCATCTCGCGCGCGCCTGCGAGGTCGACCGGCGCGAGGCGAATGCTTCGATCGCGATAGATCTCCGTGTAAATGCCGCCGGCAGCGAGCAGCACGATCGGCCCGGCGTCCGGGTCACGCCGATACCCGAGCAAGACCTCGCCGAGACCCGAGGTCATGGGCTGGACGAGGACATGGCGCAGCGCAATTCCGGGGCAGTTCGTGGCGACGGAGGTGGCGATGCGCAGGATCGCGGCCTTGAGTTCCTCCGCGTTCATCACGTTGAGAACGACGCCGCCGACATTCGTCTTGTGCGCGATCTCGGCGGAGAGCGCCTTGACCGCGACGGGATAGGGGAACGGCAGATCCAGCTTCGATCCGTCGACCGGAAGCGACACGCTCGGCGCATGGTCTATTCCGAGGCCAGCCAGCAGCGCATAGGCTTCGAGCTCGTCGAGCTGTCGCGTGTCGGACGAGAGCGGAGCGGCCAAGGGCGCCGGGCGCGGTGTGCGCCTCCTGTAGGCTGCCGCGATCGCGTCGGCGCAGGCTTCCGGAGTCCTGAAGTTCGGCACGTCGGCTTCCGCAAGCAGGCGCAACGCGTCCGGCGCATCGGGCACCAGGAACGCGGCAAGCGGCTTTCCGGATGCCGCACTGTCGATCACGGGCCTTACCGCGAGCTCGGGCTGAAACCGTGCCGAGGATCCCGTCACTGCGACAACCATGTCGAATTCAGGCGCCGCCAGCATCGCCTCAAGCGAGGCCTTCATGACGTCATAGCGCGTTCCGGCAAGCGTCAGATCGACGATCCGCTCATGCTGCACGGCCACGCCGGCAGCGCCAATGGAGGCGAAGGTCTCTTTCGAAGGTGTGACGACCTCAATTCCCCTGCCCGCCAGACCGTCCACCACCATTGCCGCGCCGCCACCGGTCGTGGTGAGGATGCCGACCCGAGGGCTTCGACCCGTGGTCGCGCCGAGGGGAATGTGTTCGAGCAACGGCAGCACCTCGAGCAGGGTTTCGAAATTCTCGACCCGGGCGATGCCGCAATCGGCCAGGAAAGCGTCGGCGACGTCATCCTGGCCGGCGAGCGCGCCGGTATGCGACAGCGCCAACTCCGCGGCCACCGGTGAACGCCCGAGCTTGTAGGCCGCGATCGGCTTGCCGCGCGCTGCCGCGCCGAGCGCGAACGCCCTGAGATCGTCGGCGTGCCGCAGGCTTTCGAGGAACAGCATGTAGCTCGTGATCTCAGGATCATCGAGTGTCGCCGCGCATATCTCGCCCAGACTGAGGTCGATTTCGTTGCCAACCGACACCAGGCCCGCAAAGCCCACGCCGTGTGCCTTGCCGCGCGATATCAATCCTCCGAGCATGCTGCCGCTGTGGGAGGCGACGAAGGTGCCGCCAACCGGAAGATCCGGCTCCGCAAACGCGGCGTTGGCGGTGAGGATCGTGCGGTGGTGCAGGTTGATGGCGCCAAGGCTCGATGGCCCCAGGATGCGCAGCCGCGTGTTCCTGCAAAGTGACTTGAGGCGCGCAACCCGCGCAGGTCCCGCGTTGCGGTCTTCGGAGAATCCTGTCGCCAGGATTGTCGCCACGGGTACGCCCAGGCGCGCGCATTCCTCCACCGCCTCCAGGGCCTGCTCCGTCGGCGTCAGGATGAAGGCGTGATCCGGGACAGCGGGCAGCGCTGACAATGACGGCCATGCCCGCTCGCCCCCGATTTGCGCGCGGCGAGGATTGATAGGATAGATCGTGCCTTCGTATCCCGCCTGCCTCAGATAGCGCAGCGGCCGCGACGACGTCTTGGTGCTGTCGTCGGAGGCGCCGACCAGCGCGATGCTTCTGGGCGCCAGCAGCGGTTGAACGAAGCCGGTGTCCGCCATCGCCCTACTCGGCCGCCCGAACCTGGACGCCGCGCTGATCGAAACGCCGCTCGAAAACGTCCTCGGCAATCCGGTTCTTGAGGATCTCGATCGAGCCGCCGGCGATCATCCAGCCGCGCGTGCGCCGCATGCAGTACTCCGCCAGCCCCTCGGTGCTGTAGCCGAGACCGCCCATGATCTGCACCGCTTCGTTAGCGGCATCGAAACCCGCCTGATTGCAGGCCAGCTTCGCCATGGCGGTGTGGTACGCCGAGGGCAGGCCTTCCTTGACGCTGGCAGCGCGGTAGAGCAGCAATTGCGCGGAATCGAGCTTGGTCGCCATCTCCGCGAACTTCCATTGCAACCCCTGGAATTCGCACAGCAGCCGCCCAAACTGGCGGCGCACCAGCGCGTGCTCGCGCGCCAGATTGAAGGCATAGCGGCCCAGCGCGAGCGAGCGCGACGAGTTGCCCAGCCGCTCAACGTTGAAACCCGATATCTGTTTCTTGAAGCCGCCGGGGCCGAGCAGGACGTTGCTCTTGTGAATCCGGCAGTTCTCAAAATACAGCGGGCTCCACTCTTCTCCGCTCATGAACGAGGACGCCTTACCGACCGTGAAACCCGGAGTCCCACGCTCCACCAGCACGGAGCCGATGCCCCCGACGCCAGGCCCGAAACGCAGGTAGACCAGGAACAGGTTGGCATCCGGGCTGTGGGTTCCGAACACCTTGCTCCCGTCGATCACATAGTGATCGCCATCAGCCTTTGCGGCGGTCTTCATCTCGGTCGCGGCGGAACCTGCGTCCGGTTCGCTCATGCCGAGGCTGATAACCGCTCGGCCTCCGAGCAGATCGGGCAGATAGCGGGCCTTCTGCTCGGCGCTGGCATATTCCACGAAGGTGCGGATCGGCCCAAAGTTGCCGGCCTGCACCACATCGGCGCTACGGGGACAGACCGAGGCAATCTGTTCGATCGCGATCACCGAATCCAAGAGCGTTCCACCCTGACCGCCGCCTGCGGGATCAAAGGCGATGCCGAGCAGCCCCTGATCGGCCAGCAGGCGCGCCACGTCGAACGGAAACCGCGGGTCATGCGCCCGGGCAAGCGCACCAGCAGCAAGGTTGTCCTCGGCGAAACGGCGCACCGAGTCCGCGAACATCTGCTGCTCTTCTGAGAGACTGAAATCCATCTGCAACGGGCCATGAGGAACGATACCGACGCCTGTTTTCCAGCCAAAGCATTGCCCGGCAACTGAACATAGATTATATGGTCATAACATTTTGTTATGGTCGTCCAATGCTCCCGCCGCTCAATCCGTTGCACGTGTTTGAAGTGACGGCCCGCCTGCAAAGCTTCACGCGGGCGGCGGAAGATTTGCGCGTGTCGCAACCTGCCGTGAGCCGCCAGATCCAGACGCTGGAGAATTTTTTCGGCTTTCGTCTGTTTGAGCGCGACAAGCTCGGCATCCGGCTGACGCCCGAGGGCGAGGAGCTGCAGCGTCAGATTTCGCCTGCATTTCGTGTTATCGAAACAGTCACGCAGCGGCTGGTCGCAAGCGGCAAATCGGAGCCGTTGCGACTGCGGGTCTACACGACCTTTGCGGCAAAATGGCTGATCGAGCGTTTGCCTTCATTCTATGCCGCCTATCCCAGCATCAGGCTCAGCATCAGCAATGCGGTGGCGCCGGTCGATTTCGAGAAGGAGAAGGTCGACCTTGCGATCCAGTTCGGCGGCGGCAAATGGCCGGGCGTCGAAAGCGAGCTGCTGTTTCGCGACCTTCTCCAACCGGTTTGCAGCCCCACTCTGCGGCGCAAGGCAAACCTGCATTCGATCGACGATCTGAAGCGGGTGCCGATGCTGCATTCGCATTATCGGCGGACAGATTGGGCGGACTGGCTGATGGCCTGCGATCGTCTCGATCTGTTGAATGACTCAGGGATTTCGTTTCCAAGCTCCGTGCTGACCTATCAGGCCGCGACCGAAGGGGTCGGCGTGGCGATAGGGCAGCTTCACCTCCTGCGCAACGAATTGCGCGACGGTTCGCTCGTGACGCTCTTCGAACAACCGCTCGAACGTCCGTTGGCGCACTATGCGGTCTGGCCGAAAAACCGTCCCCTGCCGAAAAAAGCTCGCAGCTTTCTCGCCTGGCTGAGAAGCCGCATGAGCGATTTTCAGCGGTAGGAGCTCCGGGTTCCTCAATGCGCGATCAACAATGGAACGGTCGCGTCCCGCAATAGGGCTCGGGTCACGCCGCCGAAGATCATTTGGCTTGTTCGCGCATGGCTGTAAGCACCGACCACGATCAGATCGCCGCTGTGGCGCCCGGCAAAACCAAGGATGGCGTCGGCGACTGAAGCGCCATTGGACACAATCCGCTCGACCGCCACCTTGACGCCATGGCGAGACAAATACAGCCCCACATCGGCGCCGGGTTCTTCGCCATGCCGGTCATTCTTGTGGGCGTCCACCAGGAGGACAGTCACCGACTGCGCGGCTGCAAGCATCGGAAGCGCATCCTTGATGGCACGGCGCGCCTCACGGCTGGCGTTCCAGGCGACCACGATGTGCTCGGCCGCGGTTCCACTCCAATGCTCAGGCAATAGGAGGACAGGTACACCGGTCGCAAGCAGCAAGGATTCCGCCGACCACTCCTGCGGCAAGCCGCCTGAGCGCGGGCTGCCGACGATCACGAGATCGGAATGAAGCGCGTTCAGCGCGGATGCCTCATTGGCTTCACCGGGAGGGATGCAACGAAACTCGCAACTGATGTCCTCGCGGGTGGAGACGGTCGCAAAGCTCTGGCTCGCGGCTTTCGTAGCGGCCTGTTCGCTTGCCGTATGGCGCTGAATGAGTTCGCGAACCGCGGCCTGCCCTCGAACAAAGGATTCGGACGGATTGCCATCCCAGCCGAACGGCACCACGAAGATTCCGACCAGATGCGCGCGGTGACGGAATGCGAGCTTGACGGCATAGTCGGCGCGCGCCTCGCCGGCAGGCGACGGATCGAAGAAGACGGCTATCGTTCTCAGCGGCACGAAAAAACTCTCCAGCGAAGTGATAAAAACACGTAACGCGCGACGAGACAACAGCCGTTGACGTGGATCAAGTGCGTCGCGTTGTAACGGCTCTAACTGACGTCACCTGCAGCCTTCTCCACCTCAACCTTCGAGACAGACGTTCCATCGTCGCGTGCATGGAGAAGATCCAGCGCTTCTCGAACTTCGTCGTCTTCCAGCGAATCGAGGATCCTGCCCTCCTCCTTTGCCTGCTGGTCTTTGCTCTGGAGGCTCTCTTTGGTGCCATTCCTGGGTTCGGTGGCAACCATGTTCTTCTTGTCGGCCATAAACTGTCCTCGGTGATCAAGAGCGGCGCCGTGCGCAGCTAGGCAGAGCATGAGGCATCCGCGGTGACGCGGGTTGAGCGAAATCAACTTTGCCGCGCGCATCGATGCGCCGGTCGCTCGGGAACCTGGCTCGCGAGACTGTCGGCGACAGAATTTGCGTTACGTCAACAGCCCGCGGATGCGGCGGTGCAAGATTGCGGACAAGCTCTGCAACCCAAGGCACTGACCAAGGCACTGACCGATGCAAGATCAAATCGAAGAGATCAAAGGAGGCGCGCAAGCCGGCGATGCGTCTCATTCGCCCTCGCCTGCGCCCGCCTCGCATCTGCCCGTGCCGGTCCTTCGAAACGGCAAACGGCGCGGTTTGCGGATCGCGGCGGCGCTCCTCCTCGTTGCGCTCGGCGCGGGTGGCGGCGGCTATTACATCTGGAAGCAGGCGCATCCGCCGCTGCCCGTCGGTATCAGCGTCGGCAATGGCCGCATCGAAGCCGACGAAATCGACATCAGCACGAAATATGCCGGGCGCGTGTACGAGCTGTTGGCCGATATCGGCGACATGGTTGCGCCCGGGCAGGTCGTGGCGCGGATGGATACGCGCGATCTCGAACAGTCGCTTTCGAAATCGGTGGCACAGGGCCGGCAGGCGCAGCGCGCCATCGAGGAAGCCGAGGCCGTTCTTACGCAGCAGCAGGCGCAGAAGACTCTGGCCGAGCAGGAAAACCAGCGGACCGAGTACCTCCACAAGAACGGTTGGGCGACCAAGGAATTGATGGACCAGCGCAAGCAACAGCTTGACGCCGCCAATGGCGCGCTTGCCGCGGCGCAAGCCAGGGTGCTCGAAACGCAGCATGCGCTCGAAGCCGCTCAGCACGACGCCGGTCTCTACAAGGTGCAGATCGCTGACAACACGCTGGTGGCGCCGAAGGCGGGCCGGATCCAGTACCGCCTTACCAATATCGGCGAAGTCCTTGCGGCCGGCGGCAAGGTCTTCACGATGCTGGATCTGACCTACGTCTACATGGACCTCTATTTGCCGACGACGGAAGCCGGCAAGGTGAAGGTCGGCGCTGACGCACGCATCGTTCTCGACGCCTACCCCGATCATCCGATCCCGGCGAAGGTTTCCTTTGTCGCAAGCCAGGCGCAGTTCACGCCGAAGACGGTGGAGACCAAGACCGAGCGCGACAAGCTGATGTTCCGCATCCGGGTCCGCATCGACCCGGAACGCCTGCTTGCGCGTGCGGACGCTGTCAGAAGTGGCCTTCCCGGTGTCGCCTATGTCCGCTGGGATCTGGCGATTGCATGGCCGGCGACGCTGCAGGGTGCTCCATGAACGGCAGCGACGATCCGGTCGCAATCGTTCGAGCCCTGTCCCATCGTTACGGTTCGGTGACGGCGCTCGATTGCATATCGGCCGACATTCCCGCCGGACGCCTGGTCGGCCTGATCGGGCCGGACGGCGTCGGCAAATCCTCCCTGCTCGCAATCCTCGCCGGCGCGCGGAAGATCCAGGAGGGCGCGGTCGCCGTGCTCGGCACCGACATCTCCAAGGCCGCCGAGCGCGCCCTGATCTGTCCGCGCATCGCCTACATGCCGCAAGGGCTCGGCAAGAATCTCTATCCCGACCTCAGCGTTAAGGAGAATGTCGAGTTCTTCGCCCGGCTGTTCGAGCAATCGCGCAAGGAGCGCGAGTGGCGCATCAATGAACTGCTGGAAAGCACAGGGCTTGCGCCGTTCGCCGACCGGCCGGCCAGCAAGTTGTCGGGTGGAATGCGGCAAAAGCTCGGGCTCTGCTGCTCGCTGATCCATGACCCAGATCTCCTGATCCTCGACGAGCCCACGACCGGCGTCGATCCGCTGTCGCGCCGCCAGTTCTGGGATCTCATCGACCGTATCAGGGGTCGCACGACGAAAATGAGCGTGCTGGTCGCCACCGCCTATATGGAAGAGGCCGAGCGGTTCGATTGGCTGATGGCCATGAACGAGGGCAAGATTCTCGCGACCGGCTCGCCCGCCGATCTCAAACAACAAACCGGCACCGAATCGATCGAAGACGCCTTCGTCGCCCTGCTCCCGCAGCGACAGGGTGCCGGCCACGAAAAGCCGATCGGTCTGCCGCTCGACGGTCACGCCGAGCCCGTCATTGTTGCCAAGGACCTGACCTGCCGGTTCGGTGACTTCACCGCCGTCGACCGCGTGAATTTCACGATCCGCCGCGGCGAGATCTTCGGCTTCGTCGGCTCGAACGGATCGGGCAAGACGACGACGATGAAGATGCTCACCGGACTGCTGCCGCCGTCCGAGGGCGAGGCGCTGATCTTCGGCGAGGTGCTGCGCGCCGGCGATCTCGAAGCGCGCCGCCGTGTCGGCTACATGTCGCAATCCTTTTCCCTTTACGGGGAACTCACGGTTCGCCAGAACCTCGTCCTGCACGCGCGCCTGTTTCACCTGCCTCCGGCGTTCGCCGAGGCGCGCATCGCGGAGCTGATCGAGAAATGCGATCTCGCCGACTATCTCGATGATCTCGCCTCTTCGCTCCCGCTCGGGATCAGGCAGCGTTTGTCGCTTGCGGTCGCCGTCGTCCACAAGCCGGACCTCTTGATCCTGGACGAGCCGACCTCCGGCGTCGACCCGCTGGCGCGCGACCAGTTCTGGCAGCTTCTGATCGACCTGTCGCGCAATCAAGGGATGACGATTTTCGTCTCGACGCATTTCATGAACGAGGCGGCGCGCTGCGATCGGCTGTCGCTGATGCACGAAGGGCGCGTGCTTGCCACCGAAACGCCGGCCGGATTGGTCAAGGCGAGAAACGCCAAGAGCCTGGAGGATGCGTTCATCAGCTTCCTCGAGCAGGAAAAGCCGGGCGCGGCCTCGACCGTGACTCTCGACCAGCCGCAAGCGATAACCGCCGCGCCGGACAAGACGGTCGGCCGCGAGAACCGACGTTCCTTTTTCAGCTTTCGGCGGCTGTTCGCCTATACGATCCGCGAGGGCCTTGAGCTGATGCGCGATCGTATCCGGCTGATGTTCGCCCTGTTCGGCACCGCGCTCCTGATGATCGTGTTCGGCTTCGGCATTTCGGCCGACGTCAACAATCTCAGCTTTGCCGTCCTCGATCGCGACCAGACGCCCGAAAGCCGCGCCTATCTGTCGGAGCTGAGAGGATCGCCCTATTTCCTCGAAAAGCCTCCGCTGACCGATTATACCGATCTCGATCGCCGCCTGAAGAATGGGGACATCAGTGTCAGCATCGAGATTCCCCCGAACTTCGGCCTCGACATCAAGCGCGGGCGGCCGGCCTACGTGTCGGCATGGATCGACGGCGCCATGCCGTTCCGCGCCTCGACCATTCGAGGTTACCTGCAGGGCATGCACCAGCTCTATCTGAGCGATCCCGTGCTGAACACGACGCAGGCGGCAACGCCTCTGCCCGCCAATATCGAAGTCCGGTTCAAGTACAACCAGGATTTTGACAGCATCTACGCCATGGTGCCGTCGACACTCGCAATGATGCTCGCGCTGTTCCCGGCCATCCTGATGGCGCTCGCAGTCGTTCGCGAGAAAGAGCTTGGCTCGATCACCAACCTCTACGTCACGCCGGTGACGCGGCTGGAATTCCTCGTCGGCAAGCAGCTTCCTTACGTCGCGGTCGCGCTGATTTCAACGTACCGCTGAAGGGCAGCTTCGTGGCGCTGCTTGCCGGCACGATCATCTACGTCTTCACGACGACCGGCTACGGCATGCTGATCTCGACTTTCTGCACGACCCAGATCGCCGCGCTGTTCGGCACCGCGATCCTCACCATCCTGCCGGCCCAGCAGTTTTCGGGCATGATGACGCCTGTCTCTTCGCTGTCAGGCTCGGCGCAGCTTATCGGCCTTTGCTTCCCGATGAGCTATTACCGCCCGATCAGCGTCGGCGCCTTCACCAAGGGACTGGGCCTTGCCGATCTCGGCTCGAGCATCCTCATGCTTGTCGTCTTCGTCCCTGTGCTGACGTCGCTCAGCATGCTACTGCTCCCCAAGCAGGAGCGATGAAACGATGCGCTCCCTCTCCAACATCTTCTGGCTCGGCACCAAGGAACTGCGCAGCTTCTTCAGCGACTGGGTGCTGCTCGGGTTCGTGATCTACTCGTTCTCGCTTGCCGTGATCAGCCAGGCGCAAAGCAATTCGCAGGAGGTGTTCCATGCCTCGATCGGGGTGGTCGATGAAGATCACTCGGAATTATCCCGCCGGATCACGCATGCGTTCCTGATGCCTTATTTCAAGGAGCCGGTGGCGATCGCGCAGGCCGATATCGAGCACCTGATGAATACCGGCAAATACACCTTCGTCATCGATATTCCCCCGAACTTCCAGCGCGACGTCTTGGCGGGGCGCCAGCCCGGACTGCAGATCAATGTCGATGCCACCGCAATGATCCAGGCCGGCCTGGGATCGGGCTACGCACAACAGATCATCAATACCGAGATCGCTCAGTTCGTGTCGCAGGTGGAACGCGTGCCCGACTCGCCGGTCAACCTGGCGGTCAGGATCGCGTTCAATCCCAACGTGACGACGGCCTGGTTCTCCAGTGTCATGGGCATCATCTCGAGCGTCACCATGCTCGCGATCATCCTCGCGGGTGCTGCGCTGGTGCGCGAGCGCGAGCATGGCACGATGGATCATCTCCTGGTGATGCCGCTGAGCCCGTTCGAGATCGCGATGTCGAAGATCTGGGCCAACGGGTTCGTCATTGCGGTCGCGGTCGGGCTATCGCTTTATCTGGTGGTCCGCTTGCTGCTGAAGATACCGATCGCCGGCTCGATCCCGCTCTTCATGTTTGGAGCGATCCTCTATCTCTTCTTCGCGACCGCGATAGGGCTGTTTCTCGGCACGGTTGCGCGGTCGATGCCGCAGCTCGGCCTGCTCTACATGCTGGTCGCCGTTCCCATGAACGTCCTGTCCGGCGGCGCCACGCCGCTGGAGAGCATGCCGCCCTGGCTCGCGACCGTGATGCAGGCATCGCCCTCGACGCACTTCGTCTCCTTCGCCCAGGCGATCCTCTATCGCGGCGCCGGCCTCGATGTGGTGTGGCCGCAATTCCTCGCCGTCGCCGGCATCGCGTCGCTGTTCCTGATGCTGTCGCTGCTGCGCTTCCGATCCACGCTCAGCTCGGCGTCGAATTAGAGCTTCGGTTCTGATTGAATCAGAACCGAAGCTCTAGATTATTGTTTTGACGCGTTTTCTTCACGCGAACCGGCATCCACTTCGCTCGAAAACGCTCTGGCGATGCGAACAATCACGATCACGTGCGCGGCCGGCCGCTTGATCTTCGTCAACGTCGAACGAGCTTCTCTAATGATGATCGATACGACCGGAGGTCGAACATGCGCAAATTCATCATTTTTGCCGCGCTCGGCGCGGCCGTTTCAATTGCAGCATCACACGGCGTGCGCGCGGCGGACGCTGTGCCGAAATTTGACATCGCCCGGATCTGCAAGGCGGAGACTGCGGAGACGGTAGGGATCGGAGAGACCCTGGAGTCCTGCATGAAGGCCGAAGAGCAGGCCCGAACGCAAGTGGCCGGGCAATGGAGCAAGTTCACAGCGAAAGACAAGGCGGCATGCATCGGCGAGTCCAGCATCGACAGTACGCCGAGCTATGTCGAGCTCCAGACCTGCCTCGAAATGGCCACTGACGTGCATGCTACGACGGGGTCACGAAAGTAGCCCGAAGCGCTATCGTCCGCTGAACCGCGGCTTCCGACGTTCCAGGAATGCCGCGACGCCTTCCTTGTGGTCCTCGGTCAGGCTCGCCAGCGCGAACTGATCGACGTCCATATGGCTGGCCAGATCGTCGAGCGCGTGCGCGAGGCGGTTGACCGTGAGCTTTGTCATGGCGACCGAGATCGGTGGCTGCGCGGCGACCTTTGTCGCAAGCGCCATGGCGGCGTCAAACGCCTTGCCGGGCTCGGCCACCTGCTCCACCAATCCCCATTCGTAGGCCTCCGCGGCTGAGATGCGGTCGTCGGCGAGGATCACGGCCTGCTTGGTCCGTGCCGGCCCCATCAGGTGCAGCATGCGCGGCACGCTCTGCCAGCTCATGTTCATGCCGAGCCCGATCTCGGGCACGCGCATATGGGCATCGCGCGCCATCACGCGGAAGTCGAGCGCAACCGTCAGCGCCACGCCGCCACCGATGCAGAAGCCCTCGATCGCGCCGATCGTGACCTGTTCCATGTCCTGCCAGGCCCGCGTCAGCCGCGGCCCCAGTTTCAGGTGGCGGCGCAGCGTGCCGATGTCCATGGTGCGGCGCGAACGGCCTTCGGCGTCCTTGAGGTCGAAGCCGGCGCTGAAGGATTTTGCGCCGCCGGTGAGCACGACGACGGACGTCGCGCCGTCATCCTCGAAGCTGCGCGCGGCATCGGTGAGCTGGCGAAGCGCCTCCGGCGACAGCGCATTGATGCCGTCGCCGCGGTCGAAGCGCACGACTGCGATACGGCCCTCCGGACCCAGCCCTTTCTCGATTTTTACGTATTCGGCCACGATTGCCTCCCTGTCATGGCCGAAATGCTAGCAGAGTCTGCACCTCGACATATCAGGCTTTTTGCGCCTATGCTTATTGCATGAGCGATCACGATCATCATCACGACCACGACCATTCGGAACTGTCGGAGACCGAGCTGCGCGTGCGCGCGCTCGAGACGATCCTGACCGAGAAGGGCTATGTCGAGCCAGCCGCGCTGGACGCCATCATCCAGGCCTACGAGACCCGGATCGGCCCCCACAACGGCGCGCGGGTCGTCGCCAAGGCCTGGACGGATCCCGCGTTCAAGAAGGCGCTGCTGGAGGACGGCAGTAAGGCCGTCGGCACGCTCGGTCATGTCAGCCGCGTCGGCGACCATCTCGTCGTGGTCGAGAACACGGCGGCGCGCCACAACATGGTCGTGTGCACGCTGTGCTCCTGCTACCCCTGGGAAATGCTCGGCCTGCCGCCGGTCTGGTACAAGGCCGCGCCCTACCGTTCGCGCGCGGTGAAAGACCCGCGTGGCGTGCTCGCCGATTTCGGCGTGACCTTGCCGAAGGAGATCGAAATCCGCGTCTGGGACTCGACCGCCGAGACGCGCTTCCTGGTGCTGCCGATGCGGCCTGAAGGCACGGAGGGCTGGAGCGAGGCGCAGCTTGCGGACCTCGTGACGCGCGACTCCATGATCGGCACCGGATTTCCGAAGCGGCCGGGAGCGCCGTCATGAACGGCGTGCACGACATGGGCGGCATGGACGGGTTCGGCAAGGTCGAGCCCGAACCGAACGAGCCGATGTTCCATGCTGCGTGGGAAGCGCGGGTGATGGCGATGGTGCGCGCGATGGGCGCAGCCGGCGCGTTCAATATCGACACCTCGCGCTATTATCGCGAAACCCTGCCGCCGCACGTCTATCTCGCCAGTTCCTATTACAGGAAGTGGCTGCTCGGTCTCGAGGACCTGTTGGTCGGCAAGGGCTTCATCGCAAAAGAGGAAGTCGACACAGGCCATGTGGTGCAACCGCCGAAGCCGCTCAAGCATGGCAAGTTCGAGCTCGACGACGTCGAGCGCGTGATGGTGCGCGGCAAGTTCGGCCGCACGGCGCCGGTGCCCGCAAAGTTCAAGCCGGGCGACAAGGTGCGCGCGAAGAACATCCATCCCCTCACGCACACCCGGCTGCCGCGCTATGTGCGCGGCCATGTCGGCATGGTCGAGCGCGACCATGGCTGTCATGTGTTCCCGGACTCGGCCGCAACGGAAGCCGGCGAGAACCCGCAGTGGCTCTACACCGTGGTGTTCGACGGGACCGAATTGTGGGGGCCGGACTCCGATCCGACCGTCAAGATTTCAATCGACGCCTTCGAGCCATATCTGGAGCCTGCCTGATGGATGGCGCCGCAGCCGCGCGCGCCACGGCCGCCGTGCCGAGCATCCCGCGCGACGATGAAGGCCCGGTGTTCCGCGAACCCTGGGAGGCGCAGGCCTTTGCGATGGCGCTGACATTGCATGAGCGCAGCCTGTTCACCTGGAACGAATGGGCCGCAGCCCTCGCCGACCAGATCAAGCGCGCGCAGGCGGCCGGCGATCCCGACACCGGCGAGACCTATTACCGCCACTGGCTCGCGACGCTGGAACATCTCGTCGCCGAAAAAGGCGTCGCCACCGCCGAGACCCTGCACCGCTACCGCAACGCCTGGGACCACGCCGCCGACCGCACCCCGCACGGCAAGCCGATCGAACTGCGGCCGGAGGATTTTGCCGGCTAGCGCCGGCTGGCCGCACTTAGCTCATTCTCCCCGCCGCGCTCTCTCCACGACTTCCGCCGCAGTGAGCGGATTGGCCGGATGCCATGTCAGACAGATAGGCGTGCGAATGCGCATCGGGCGCGGAACCGCCTCGGTCGAAAAATAGAACTCTCCGCGGATCAACCGCGCGACGTCCTCCCCGCCCTCGCCTCCTTTTGCTTCGAGGAGGCCGCGGGTGGCTGCGATCGTTGCCGGCGAGCTCATGCGACCATAAAAGTGGGTCGTGCAGTTCGAGACGATCTTGTTGTCGATGCCGGTCGGCGTCTGCGTGGCAAAGATCATCCCCAACCCGTACTTGCGGGCCTGGGCCGCAAGCGCCAGCGTGCTTTCCTTGCAGGGCGTCGTCTTCATCGAGGGCGCAAAGTTCTGCGCTTCGTCGAGCACCAATAGCCGCCCGGTGGGGCTCGGATGACGCTTGATCCAGGTGAACAGCGACATCTGCAACTGATTGACAAACGACTGCTTGGCCTCGTCGCTCGCCAGCCCCGAGAAGTTGATGACGGATATCCGGGTCCTGTCCGGATCAGTGCCGAACAGGATTTCGGGATCGAGCGGCACGCCGCGCGATTGCAGTAGCGGATTGGTCGCGATCGCCGCGCGCAGCAAGTTCGCCATGCCGGCAGCGAGCTTTGGCGCGCCGTCAATCTGGCTGACCTCCTCGGGAAGTTCCGACAGGGTGTCGATCAACCGCTCCAGGCTTCCGCCGCCTTCCCTCGCGAACGTCCGCAAGGCATCGGCCAAGACCCCCTCTTTCAATTGGGCATTGGCGCCTCTCGCCCCGATAAACGGCGCCAGCGTCGCGCGCGCCATCTCGATCGCCTGCGCGCGCTCGTCCTCGTCGTCACCAAGACCGGCGAAGTCCGGCAGCAGCGCCAGCGACATCGGGCGGCCGGCGTTGCGGCCGGGCGTCCAGATCGTAACATCGACGTTACGGCCGTACCTGGCGGCCTTGCCTGCGTCGTCCTCGGTCCAGCCATCCGGCGGCGCGGGCCACTGATCGCCCAGTCGCGCAAGGTCGTTGTTGGTGTCGAGGACGATTGCAGGGATACCCAGCAGCGCGGCTTCCTCGACAATCCGGCGTAGCAGGACCGTCTTGCCGGAGCCGCTGCCGGCGAGGATCGCAACATGCCGCGGCAGGAGATCGGCTGCGAGTTTCACGGGCGTGCCAGCGGTGCCACGGTCGTAGCGATGGCCGAGCGGAATATCCCGCCCGGCGTTCGTCTCTTGCGGCTCCGGCTTGTGAGGGCTTGTCGATGCAGTCGCTCCGGGCATCGGCCTGGGTGACGGCGCCGGTGAGGGAGTGGCCGCCGCTCGGTCCCGTGTTGTATCGGCTGCGGTGCCGTCCGGACCCGGTCCGTTTGGCGGTGGCGCAGACGGCAGGAACGCAGGCGGCGCAAGGCCTGCCGCACGAAACAGTGACGTCTCGAACAACGGCTTGTTCTCGCGCAGCCAGGCATCGAACCCCTCGGGCTTTCGCTCCGTCATGGAGTTGAGCGCCATAAAGGTCCGCAGATCATCATCGCTGAGAGCGACGAACTTGCCGCCCGCTTGTTCAAATTTTTCGACAAGCTGCTTGGTCTTTGCCCCACCTGGGGTTGCATCCCTGCGCAGGATGAACAGATGCCTGAAACCAAGCGCGCGGTCGACGCCAGAAGCTGTCATGGCCGCGCGAAGTCGGCTTTGGAATGCAATGGCATTGCCGTGCGAAATGACGCGAAAACAGAAATGCTGCTCGCGATCGGCTTCGCTACGGAAGGTAAATGTCAGCCGCCCATGAAGTGACGGCCGCTGCTGGTCGGGGTCCTGCTGCGAAGCGACATCGATGTCGTCGGGCAGATTGAGCTGCCTGGCATAGACGTCCAGCGTTACGGCCAGAATGTCTGCCAAACGCCTCTCGTTGGCTTTCTCAAATAAGCCATCGACCACCGCAGCACTTCGCGCACGCTCGAACATGGCCTGCAGATCGGACGGTGGAGGCGGTGGCGCTGGTACTGGCTGATTGCCAAACGACTTGCAGATCAGCACCTCGCCTGCAGCGATGCAACGCTGCCGGTGATCGTCGCAGGCCTTCAGCAGTTGACGCGGCGTAAATCCGACCGCTGTCCCAAACGCCTCCGGGGCGAATGGCCATGTTTCGTACGGCGCCGGAAATCCAACGGTTGCGTAAGCAGGCGTCAGACGGGCCGCGACAAGCATCTGCGCCATCTGCGGCTGCGATAGCGCATTTAAGCGGGTAGGCTGACGATAACGCGCATCCACGGCAACCGTCGAGCGCGATTTGAGCACCTCCCATGACACATCGAGGCTCGAAATGATCGTTACAGCCCGTTGCTTCACCTCGTGAAGACCCATCAGGCCCTCGACGAGCTTCTCGATGATCGACTGCGTCTCCAGTTGTTCGGCACCGGTGAGCGCCCCCGACTGGCGTCTCTCAATGCTAGCCTCGCTGATGATCGGATCGATCTGGTCGACCGCGATCATCGTAGGCCCAACGAGGCTGAACAACCACGAGAGCCCGCGCACGATTTCGATCGGTGGCTTGCGCAGCGCCACGAACCCGAGATCACGCAGATTCGCCGTATCCAATTCCATGCCCTGCAGCCAGCCATGCGCAATGCTGGCGCACTCGAGGTCATCCGAAATCAGCATCACCAGCGCGCGGACGATATCGCCATGCTGCTGCGTTTTTGCACGGTCTCTACGTGTCAGCGCCGTGATGAAGGTCTTGACCAACTCAGCCATCAATTCACGTGGCCGTCCCTTGTACCGGGCTGCGATTTCAGTCAATTGCGATTGCAGGCTGAGAAGGGAGATGAGCTTTTGAATTAGACGATCATACTGTATTTGGCGCCCGTCGACCCTGATCTGGAGCGAGTTGAGAAATCCGAGTGCCGCCGACGCCCAAAAATCCGTGACGCCGACGAAATCGAGCAGAATGAACGTGCCATCCTCCTCCCAGACACGGCGTCTGAGTTCTCCGACAAGGTGGGTCTTACCGTGCCCTGCCCCACCGAGAATGACGCGCCCAAGTGGCTCGTTGTCGGGCTCGGGTTCGCGCGTATTCCTGAGAAAATAGGCCATGACATCTTCGACAACGTCCTGATGAATCGCCGATACGCTGTAGGCTTGATCTCGCCAGACGCTTCGCAACTGACGTGCCCAGTTGAAATCCACTTCACGCAAAACATCTAATTCTGTCATTACGCTGTTATCCAGATAATATGCCTGGGTTCATTGCCAATCTGCAGCGAAGCGGCGCGGTCCTCGTCCGTGACGTCAGGGCGATAGTCGAGTTGCATCAATGATGCCTCGCCGTCGCGCACCATCTGCATCAGTGCAGAGTCGACCTGTTGGCGGTCGAGGTCAGCAAGACGCGGGCGCAGGTCGCGGAGCAGCAGGCGACGATCAAAACCTCCTGCAACCTCCTGATACGCCGCCCGAATACGCTCGCGCAGCACGGCATGTTCCGGCCGGTGTTGTGCAGCCGGTGCGTCGGTCACCGGTACGGACTGCTCGACGAAGAAATCCGACAGACGCAGGCCGCGCGCCTGCAGGAAAGTGTGCAACCGCGCGAGCCAACCATGAAGGACGGAAGCGCCGGTGACATTGTCCGGCAAGGGATCACCGAGATGTTGCTCCGCCCAATCCCAACCTTTGTCGGTGACGGTAAGCAAGTAGGCGCGCTTAACTGTCGTGACCTCAACGAGACCTGCCTGCTCGAGCGCGCTCCGTTCGGGCGGATCGATCCTGGGCTTCAATTTACCGCCATACGCCGCGCCCCCTTCGCTCAACAATCCCCACATCGCAAGCGTCTGCTTCTCTGTGCGGACTTGCTCTGCGGTCTTTTGCGGCTTGGCCGGACTCTTCTTCGGACTTGCGGCGGCGCTCTTGCGTTTCCGACCGGCCCCGTCCGAGGCTGTGGCTTCAGCCTTCTTCGCTTTCTTTTCAGCCTTCGGTTGCTTTGCTTTCGCCACTGCTGCCTCGCTCATTTGATCCGACCGCGGCAAAGCTGGACGATGTCCCGGATTTTCTCAACGGCTTTTCCGACGTCCTGCGCAACCTCGTCGTTGGCAAGACGCAAGACCGTATATCCGCTCAGCATGAGCTCGTAATCGCGATGCCGGTCATACATAAAGGCGGCGCGATTGCCGTGGCTGCCATAGCCATCGAGTTCGATGACCATCCGGCCCTGCGTCCAAACGAAATCCACTTTCGGCCGCGATCCGCGAACGGTTTCGATGAATTGGTTGCAGTCGAACAAGCGCGCCAATTCCTGATCGCCGCGCAGTGCCTTCTCGGGGCGCTGTTCCGTTTCACTGAGCGGATGTGG
Source organism: Bradyrhizobium sp. 31Argb (assembly GCF_043638955.1). Classification (NCBI taxonomy): domain Bacteria; kingdom Pseudomonadati; phylum Pseudomonadota; class Alphaproteobacteria; order Hyphomicrobiales; family Nitrobacteraceae; genus Bradyrhizobium; species Bradyrhizobium sp. 31Argb. The sequence goes on from NZ_JBEGDB010000006.1 coordinate 47,331, forward strand.
CGAACCCATCCAGGGCGCGAGCCAGACTGTGTCCGTTGAAGGCGCCGGTATCTCTGTCTGATCGAGCCCCTCTTCCACCACCAGGACGCGGGCGTCATAGAGGATGCGGTCGAAGGGCGGCTGGTGCGGCGGCAACGCGCGAAACAGCGCGACCACTACGCATTGGGTAAGTTGAGCGATCCATTCCAGCGTATAAACAATGGCGGCAGGGTTGGAGTCCGCGCAGGCCTGCTCGGCATCGATGACCAACGCAAGGCCATGGCGGCTGATCGCGAGCGCAAGCTGCGCCACTTCGACCTCCGCAGGCACGTTCCGAACGCGCGGACGTCTTTGATCCAACGCCAGTTTAGTTGCAGCCTCCGCCCAAGTCATCTGCAAGTCATTGATATCGGCCGCAGCGCGGCGCACGATCGCAGATGCGGCCAGTTGGCCCAGCACGTCAGATCGGCATCCGGCAAAACTAATGTCGGTGAACCAAACAGGCCATAACCGCTGCGCAGTGTCGGCAAGCTGCTCCGTCAATTGCTGAACCGCGGCATCGGTCGTCTGCGCCCGTGACAGCCGCGTAAACAGCGCACGACGAGAATCCGGCTTGGCCTCGAGCTGGTCTATCACACGGCCAAGCATGGCTCCGTCGAGCCCGGCGAGAACCAATACCTTTCCCGGCGTCGCGTTCAGTACGACGCGGCCAATTGAATCTTGTGTAACGATCTCCCCAGCCACGATCGATCACAGCCAACAAAAATACCGTTACAACCGGACAGCGAACGTCCAGTGTGACGATCACAAGACAAAATGGTCGATAACTGCGGTGAAAAAGGTAATCGATTAGTTCTGCAGCCCGCCCCGTTCAGAACATCACGAATTCATCTCAATTTCAAATTGAATACAGAAAAATTTTGAAATAGCGTCGCGAAATCCCAACAGTGGGAGTTAGGGGGATATAATGTCTGGGGTTGTCTCTTTTGGTAACATTGTGAATTCGCTTCGCTCTGTGCGTAACGAATACAACGAGCATCTGAAAGCCGTTCCGCAGTATTCGGCTTTCCTGCTGGTGGAGAGTTCGACGCAACAGGTCGCTGATACCTTGCAGGGCTTGGCGGCCGCGCAGTCGATGGCTGCGGAAGTCGTTGAAGCGCTCGAAGCCGCCAAGGCGAAGTGCCGGCAACATCTTGCAAGCGTGCCCGAATTCCGGGCGCGGCTCGCCATCGACAAGCTGATCAGCGATGTCTCCGCCGACCTCGGCCTGCAGACCGTCACCCAACCGCAGCCGGAGCAGGCTGCACCAGAGTTGAATGCGACGTCGGCATCTGCCGAGCCCGAAACGACTGCGGCGGATCAGGTTGTCGTTGCGGAAGCAGCGCAGGCCGTTCATGCCGAAGCGCAGCCCGAGATCACATCACAAGTCGAGACCACGGAGCAGACTACCGTCGCCCTCACTGCAACGACGCCCCCCGATGCGCAGGCAGAGCAAGCGTCCGCGGACGCGATTTCTCAGGTTCAGACCGCACTCAGCGCTCCGGAGGATTCAGCGGAGGTAGCCTATTCCTCCAGTTCATCCGAGCCGGCGGCGAGCGCGCCGACAGACTTGAATCCAGCGAGCGCCGTCGCGACAGAGTCACATTCGGACAGTTCGCCGCCACCACAAACATTCGAAGCCGAAAAAGCCGCGTAGAAGATCGCCTATGGTACATCAATGCCACGCTCGAAAGAGCGTGGCATTTTCATTGGCCCGTGCGATCGCCTGCGCAAACCAATGCGACTTAACATCTCGTTAACCCTCATTCGGTTACCAATGCCTTAAAGGCAGAGGGAGCCGAGTCGATGATCGAAGATGCCGTCGCCAAGATCCAAGCCATCGAGCAAGCACTGAAAGGCAAGACGCTGATCCAGTTGCAGGCGCGCCTCACCATTCGCGGTTGTTTAAAAGAGCTCCGCGACATCTCTGCGCAGCTCGAGCCCGACGGCAGGCGCTTGCCCCCGCACTGACGGCTCTACATGCGCGAGACGGGATCACGCTCCGCATATTCCCGCCATCCCCTCTCCCGCAGCGTACACGCCGGGCATTCGCCACAGCCGTAGCCCCAATCGTGCGGCGCGCCGCGTTCGCCGAGATAGCAGGTATGGGAGTGCTCGCGGATCAGGTCGACCAGGCCAGTGCCGCCGAGTTCGTGGGCGAGCTTCCAGGTCTCGGCCTTGCTGAGCCACATCAGCGGCGTGTGCAGTTCGAAATTCCTGGCCATGCCGAGGCTGAGCGCCGACTGCAGCGCCTTGATGGTCTCGTTGCGGCAATCGGGATAGCCGGAATAATCGGTCTCGCACATGCCGCCGATGATGTGGCGGATGCCGCGCCGGTAGGCCAGCGCGGCCGCGAAGGTGAGGAATACGAGGTTGCGGCCAGGCACGAACGTATTGGGCAGGCCGTCCGCTCCCATCGCGATCGCGACGTCACGCGTCAGCGCAGTGTCTGAGATTTCGGCGAGCGTCGGGATTTCCAGCGTGTGACTCTCGCCAAGCTTTGAAGCCCAGTCCGGCCGCAGCGCCTTGATGCCGGAAATCAGCCCCTCCCGGCATTCGAGCTCGATCGCGTGGCGCTGGCCATAGGCGAAACCGAGCATTTCGACGCGCGCAAAATGCTTGAGCGACCAGGCGAGGCAGGTGGTGGAATCCTGCCCGCCGGAGAACAGCACCAGCGTTGTTTCGGACGACAAATCTTCGCTCATGGCGCTCGCTTTAGCACCACCTGCGACGGCGGCCAACCGGTGGAAATCGGCATATTTCAGCGCGTTCCGCTGGGATCGGGCCATCGCTTACGGCATAAAGCGGGACAAGCAGAATTCTGGTGCCCGCATGACCCCTTCCCGCGACATTTCACGCCTTCTTGAGATCATGGCCGCGCTGCGCACGCCCGTGACCGGCTGCCCCTGGGATCTCGAGCAGAATTTTGCGACGATTGCTCCCTACACGATCGAGGAAGCCTATGAGGTGGTGGACGCCATCACCCGCGGCGACCTCGACGATCTCAGGGAAGAACTCGGCGATCTCCTGCTGCAGGTGGTGTTCCACGCCCGCATGGCAGAGGAGCAGAACGCCTTTGCGTTCGGCGATGTCGTAGAGGCGATCACCAGGAAGATGATCCGGCGGCACCCGCATGTGTTCGCCGACAAGGACGGCAATCTTGCTCCCTCCCACGTCAAGGAAGTCTGGGATCGCATCAAGGCTGAGGAGAAGGCTGAGCGTGCGGCCCGCCGGCCGCCGGAAGAGGTCGGGCACAAATCGTTGCTGTCCGGGATCAAGGCTGGCCAGCCTGCCCTGACGCGCGCGATGGAATTGCAGCGCAAGGCCTCGACCGTCGGCTTCGACTGGAATGATCCGCGCGCGGTGTTGAAGAAAATCCGCGAGGAGGCCGACGAGATCGAGGCAGCGCTCGACGGAGCCGATGCTGATGAACTGGCGGAAGAAACCGGCGACCTGCTGTTCGCGGCGGTCAATCTCGCGCGGCACGTCGGCGCCGATCCGGAAACCGCACTCCGCGGCACCAACGCCAAATTCGAGCGCCGCTTCGCCTATATCGAGCGCGGGCTAGAGGCGCGTGGACGCTCGCTTGGAGAAGCGTCGCTGGAGGAGATGGACGCGCTGTGGAACGAGGCGAAGGGCGTTCCTAGCCCGGATGGAGCGTAAGCGAAATCCGGGGTTCTTGCCTATGGCTCGATCGGTCCCGGATTGCGCTGCCTCCATCCGGGCTACGGCGCTTCCGCTCACATCACATGCGGCACGGCGTCGAAGCGAGACACGACAATATCGCGCTTGGTCTCGTCGACGCGCACGGTCATATCAAAGCGGCCGTCGTGCAGCTTCTTGTCGAGCACCTCGGAATTGCGGTGCAGCCAGCTAATGCCGGCGCCGTCGGAGGCATCGATCGACAGATCCAGCGTCATGCGCCTTGCCGCCAGCCGATCCTCGATGGCGGCGAGGAGTTCGTCGATGCCCTCCCCGTTCCAGGCGGAGGCCAGGAAAGCCGGCCGCTCCGGCGGGCGACGGGCGGCGATGTTGCGCAAATTCGCCCGCTCCTCAGGATCGAAGCGGTCGATCTTGTTCCAGACTTCGATGATGCGCTGGCCGCCGTCGGCATCGGGATCGATCCCGAGCTGACGCAGCACCGCCTCGACATCGCGCTCCTGAGCCTCGGCATCCTCATGCGAGATGTCGCGGACGTGGAGGATGAGGTCGGCTTCCAGCACCTCTTCCAGCGTGGCCCGGAATGCCGCGACGAGCTGTGTCGGCAGGTTGGAGATGAAGCCGACGGTGTCCGACAGCATCGCCTTGCCGCCATGCGGCAGATGCAGCGCGCGCAAGGTCGGATCGAGCGTCGCGAACAGCATGTCGGCGGCCTGGACGTCGGCACGGGTCAACCGGTTGAACAGCGTCGACTTGCCCGCATTGGTGTAGCCGACCAGCGCCACCACGCGGTACGGCACGCGCTGGCGGCCGGCGCGGTGCAATCGCCGCGTCGCCTGCACTTTCTTCAGCTCGCTTTCGAGCTTGGTGATGCGCTCGCCGATCAGCCGCCGGTCGGCCTCGATCTGGGTTTCGCCGGGGCCGCCCATGAAACCGAAGCCGCCGCGCTGGCGCTCGAGATGGGTCCATGACCGCACCAGCCGGCTGCGCTGGTAATTGAGATGCGCGAGTTCGACCTGCAGTGCGCCTTCCCTGGTCTTGGCGCGGCGGCCGAAGATCTCCAGAATCAGGCCGGTGCGGTCGAGCACCTTGGTGTTCCAGGCCTTCTCCAGGTTGCGCTGCTGGATCGGCGACAGCGCGCAATCCATCACCACGAGTTCGATGTTGTGGCCGGCGACGAGGCCGGCGATCTCCTCGACCTTACCTTTGCCGAGATAGGTCGCCGGCCTGATCTGGCTGACCGGGGCAATCACGCTGTCGATCACCGCAAGATCGATGGCACGGGCAAGCCCGGCCGCTTCCTCAATCCGCCCCTCGAAGTCGCGGACAGAAGCCTCCGTTTGCGCCTCGGCGTCGCCGCGGCGCGTGCGCATATACGGGCCGATGACAATCACCCGCCCGCTATCAATTCCCTCCGCCGACCGTGGCCGGTCGGCGGCCCCTTCACGATTACGGGGCTCCAATCAGTTCACTCTCAACCCTGTGTATCCTCACCGCCTTCAAACAACTGGATCGGTGCGCCCGGCATGATGGTCGAGATCGCGTGCTTGTAGACAAGCTGCGAATGACCGTCGCGCCGGAGTAAAAGGCAGAAATTGTCAAACCATGTGACAATGCCCTGCAGTTTCACGCCATTCACCAGAAAGATCGTCAGTGGCGTCTTGGTCTTACGAACATGATTTAGGAAGGTGTCTTGTAGATTTTGAGCGCGGTCTGCCGCCATTTTTGTTGTCCCGCCGTCTTGTGGTTCTTCTTATTGGAATGTTGGAACCGGTTGGAGCCCTCTGATGGAGCCTTTCCCCGGTCGCCGGCCTGTCCTGAGTTCCCCCTCTGACAGGCTCGGCGGTAGGATTAGAGGGCAGGCCCGCCTATTAGGCAAGCCGGTTCACGCGCCACCCATGAACAAGAATCGGCAATTGCCGCAAAAGCATGGGGAAAAAAGCGATCATTCCCAGTCAATTGCATGGATCTGCGACCGGTTGGCTCAGCCGACCCCCAAGGCCTTGAGCTTGCGATGGAGCGCGGAGCGCTCCATGCCGACGAACTCCGCCGTGCGCGAGATATTGCCGGAAAACCGGCTGATCTGGGCAATCAGATAGTCGCGCTCGAACACCTCGCGCGCCTCGCGCAGCGGTAACCCCATGATGTGCTCGCCATTGCTGCTGGTCGGCATCGCCGGCACCATGGAGCCGACGTCCTGCGGCAACATGTCCGCCGTGATGATCGCCTCCGGGCCGCCGCCGGCCAGAATCATCACCCGCTCGACATTGTTGCGGAGCTGGCGGACGTTGCCCGGCCAAACATGGGACTGCAGCACCGCCATCGCGTCCTGGCCGATCTGCCGCTTCGGCAGGCCGGTCGCCGCCGAGATCTGGTCCATGAAATAGTCGATCAATTCAGGGATATCCTCGCGCCGCTCGGACAGCGGCGGGACGCGGATCGGGACCACCGACAGGCGGTGGTAGAGATCCTCGCGGAAGTGGCCGGCCGCGATCTCTTCCTCCAGGTTGCGCGCGGTGGAGGAAATGATGCGCACGTCGACATGGACCTTTGCGGTGCCGCCGGAGCGCTGAAAGGTCTGGTCGACCAGCACCCGCAAGATCTTGTTCTGGGTTTCGCGCGGCATATCGGCGATCTCGTCGATGAACAGCGTACCGCCATGGGCCTCTTCCAGGGCGCCCGGCTTGCGCGGCTGCTCGCCATTGGACGCCTCGACGCCGAACAGCTCGACCTCCATCCGCTCGGGCGTGATCGCAGCCGCGTTGATGACGACAAACGGTCCGTCGGCGCGGCTCGATGCCTGGTGCAGCGTACGCGCCACCAGCTCCTTGCCGGAGCCTGCCGGACCGACAATCAGGATGCGGCTGTTCGCCTTGGCGGCGCGCTCGATGGTCTGGCGTAGCTGGTTCATGCAGGCGGAGCGGCCGGTCAAAACGCTTGCAGTTGGAGCCTGTTGCTTGAGTTCCTTCACTTCGCGCTTGAGGCGCGAATTCTCCAGCGCCCGGTTGGCGACCAGGATCAGCCGGTCCGACTTGAACGGCTTTTCGATGAAGTCATAGGCGCCGCGCTTGATCGCAGCGACCGCGGTCTCGATGTTGCCGTGGCCGGAGATCATCACCACCGGCAGGTCGGCATTATCCTTCTTGATCTGCTCCAGAAGCTGCAGCCCGTCGAGCTTCGAGCCCTGCAGCCAGATGTCGAGGAAGACCAGATGCGGGCGACGGTTGGCGATCTCCGCCAGCGCCGAATCGCTGTCGCGCGCGGTGCGCGAGGAAAAACCTTCGTCTTCGAGGATGCCCGCAACGAGGTCGCGAATGTCTGCTTCATCGTCGACAATCAGAATGTCACTTGCCATGGGTTACACCTGCCTGTCAGTCGCCTGTCGCTGCTTGGATTTTCGCTTGGATATTGGTCGTGGATGCCGGGTCGCTGGTCGCGGATGCCGGAGGATTTTTTTCTTCGTCCGGCGCGCTTGACTGCTGCGACTCGGGGCCGGCCGCCTGAGGCGGCTCGTTCGCCCCCGCCTTCGGCGGCTGGCCGGAGACGGCGAATCGAAGCCGCATCCAGGCACCGCGCTGCCCGGGACGGAAATCGGAGGCGTCCTTGAGCTCGATGCGGCCGCCATGGTCTTCGAGCACGCGGCCGACGATCGCAAGCCCGAGCCCGGTGCCCTTCTGGCGCGTCGTGACATAGGGCTCGAGCAGGCGTGCGCGCGCGACCTTCGGCAGGCCGATGCCGTTGTCGATCACGTCGATGATGATCTCCTCGCCCTCGCGCTGCGCGATGACGTCGATCCGCCCCTTGCCCAGCTCTTCCGGCGGCACCTGCTCGATCGCTTCGGTCGCATTCTTGATGATGTTGGTCAGCGCCTGCGAGATCAGCCGGCGATCGAACTGCGCCCGCATCGGGTCCTGCTTGATGTCGGCCTCGATTTCGAGCTCGGGGTGCGCGACCTTCATCAGGAACACCGCCTGCCGCACGGTGTCAGCGACGTCCTCGCCCTCCATCACGGGCTTGGGCATGCGGGCAAAGCGCGAGAATTCGTCGACCATGCGCCTGATGTCGTCGACCTGGCGCACGATGGTGTCGGTGCATTGTTCGAAGATCGACTTGTCCTTCTCCTCGGTGATGGTCTTGCCGAATTTGCGGCGGATGCGTTCGGCCGAAAGCTGGATCGGCGTCAGCGGATTCTTGATCTCATGCGCGATACGGCGCGCGACGTCGCCCCAGGCCGAGGTGCGCTGCGCCAAGACCAGCTCGGTGATGTCGTCGAGCGTGATGATGTAATTGTCCCAGGAGTGGCTGGTCTTTTCGGCGGAGATGCGGACCGACAAATTGCGCTCGTGGCCGTCGCGCGTGATGGTGATCTGGCCCTGGACCAGGCGCTGGGTGCCTTCCCGCGCCGTCTTCATCATCTCGTCGAGCTCGGGAAGCACGTCCGAGAGCGGATGGCCCAAGGTCTCCGACTCGGCGTGGCCGATCAGCTTCTCTGCCGAGCGGTTGAGGGTGCCGACGCTGCCGGACGGATCGACGCCGATGATGCCGGCGCTGGCCGATGACAGCACTGCCTCGATGAAGCGGCGGCGGCTGTCGATCAGTTCGCTGGCATTGACGAGTTCGTCGCGCTGGGTCCGCAACTCCTGCGTCATCTTGTTGAAAACCTCGCCGAGCTGAGCGAGGTCGCCCTCCGATTTGCGCACGGGGACCTGCACATTGAGATTGCCCGTTGAGACGTCGCCCGCCGCGGCCATCAGTCGGCGGATCGGCGCGACCAGCCGGTTGGCGAAGTTGAGACCGGTCAGCACCGACGCCATCAGGATGGTCAGTGCGATGACCGCGAACATCAGCGCGAACGCCACCTGGATGCCGAGCCGACGCGCCTCAAGCTGAGCATATTCGGCAGCGCTGGTCTGGGTCTGCTTGAGCTGGGCAACGATGGTCGGATCAAGCAGACGCGCCACGTACAGGAATGTGTCGTCATAAGCCCGCAGGCGGACCACGGAGGCGACATAGCTTTCGGGGAAAACCGAGATTTCCGGCTCTGTCTCGTTGACGTTCTTGAGAATTTCGAGCGGTGGTAGTGCGTAGTTCAGACGACTACCGGTGTCCGCGCTGTTGAGAACGTTGCCGTCCTTGTCCAATAGCAGCGCAACCGGCAGATTGCGCGCCGCCGCGCCCGCCGTCAGGAGCTGCATGAACGTCATGCGGTCCTGGTCATACAGTGGCCTTGCATGGGCGAGGTCATTCGCCATCCCCAAGACGTCGCCGCGGATGAGCTGCGCATGCTCCTGCATGTAGGCGCCGGCGATCGTCAGCGAATTCTGGATCACCTCTTTCGTGGGGCCCGAGAAGAGCCGGTCGAGGCCGCGCTCGATGGTGACATTGGCAACGATCGAGACCAGGACCGCGGGCAGCACAGCGACCACGGAGAACAGGCCGACGATCTGCACATGCAGCCGCGCCGCCGCTCGGCCGCGCCGCCTCGCCTGCACCATCTGCCAGACCTCGCGGACAATGATGCCGACCAAGAGCAGGATGGTCGTGGCGTTGATTAGCAGGAAGGAACGGACCACCTCGGGCGTCGGCTCGATCGGGGTCAGCCCCGTCAGCACCACGAACGTAAGGAACGCCGACAAGAGCGCAATCGCCACCGCAAAGGGCGCCAGCCACTTCGCAAGCGGCACCCCCCTTTTCTCGGTACGTGAAGGTTCGTACGGCTGGGCCGTGGTCTCTGGGCTGGTCATTCCGGCAAGGATGAACTGAAGGCCTCAACGTCCGCTGATCGAGCGGACTGATGCAATCATATCACAATGTTGCCGAATTGCGACATTTCCGCGGCGCCTGCTCAGGAATGAACAGGGTTCCACAGCCCTCTCGGAGGTCCCCTCGTTCGGGGCGGCGAGCTACCGAATTCGAAACCTCGAGATTCTCCGACGTGCAATCGCACATCGGAGTTGACGCAACGCGCGCCCCGGAATGACGGATCGGGGTTAGCCCCCGCTCCGGTAGACCTGAATATCGAGGTCCCTGATCTTCTTGCGCAGCGTGTTGCGGTTGAGGCCGAGCAAGTCGGCGGCGCGGATCTGGTTGCCGCGGGTGGCCGCGAGCGCAGCCGTCAGGAGCGGCACCTCGATCTCCTTGAGGATGCGGTGGTAGAGGCCCGGAGGCGGTACGCCATTCGGGAAGCCGGAGAAGTGCGAGGACAAATAGGCCTCGACCGCGCCACCGAGATTGTCCACCCCGTGCTGGGTGTTGCCGCCGGAGTTGACGGCCGGCGGAGCCAGTTCGCCGTCGATGACGGACGCGGTGATCACATCCTGCGGATAAAGTGCCGCCAGCCGGCGTGCGAGGTTTTCCAGTTCGCGGACGTTGCCGGGCCAGCGGTGCTGCTTCAGCCGCTCCAGCGCCTGGGCGTCGAGCTTCTTTGGCGGCAGGCCGTCCTTCTCAGCGAGCGCAAAGAAGTGCCTGATCAGGTCGGGCAGATCCTCGATCCGCTCGCGCAAGGGCGGCAGCCGCAGCGGCACCACGTTCAAGCGGAAGAACAGGTCTTCGCGGAACAGGCCCTGCTGGATCAGGATCCGCAAATCCTTGTTGCTGGCGGCGACGATGCGCACGTCGGTCTTGATCGGGGTACGTCCGCCGACGGTGGTGTATTCCCCCTGCTGCAGCACGCGCAGCAGCCGGGTCTGCGCCTCCATCGGCATGTCGCCGATCTCGTCGAGGAACAGCGTGCCGCCTTCCGCCTGCTCGAACCGGCCCGAGGCGCGGGTATTGGCGCCGGTGAACGCGCCGCGTTCATGGCCGAACAATTCCGACTCGATCAGGTCGCGCGGGATCGCCGCCATGTTGACGGCGACGAAGGGGCCGTTCCGCCGCTTGCCGTAGTCGTGCAGCGCACGGGCGACCAGTTCCTTGCCGGTGCCGGATTCGCCCGAGATCATCACGGTAAGGTCGGTCTGCATCAGCCGCGCCAGCACGCGGTAGATTTCCTGCATCGCCGGCGAGCGGCCGACCAACGGAATCGAGTCGAACTCGGAGTCGTCGGCGGCGCTCGCCACCCTCTCCTTCGGCTCGGCGAGCGCCCGGCCGACGATGGTGATCAGCTCCTTCAGGTCGAACGGCTTCGGCAGATATTCGTAGGCGCCGCGCTCGGAGGCCCTGATCGCCGTCATGAAGGTGTTTTGCGCGCTCATGACGATGACGGGCAGGTTCGGCCGCATCTTCTTGATCCGCGGCAACAGGTCGAACGCGTTCTCGTCGGGCATCACCACGTCGGTGATGACGAGATCGCCCTCGCCCTGGCTCACCCAGCGCCACAGCGTCGCCGCGTTGCCGGTCAACCGCACCTCGTACCCGGCGCGTGACAGGGCCTGGTTGAGAACCGTGCGGATGGCGGTATCGTCATCAGCAACGAGAATGCTACCTGCGGGCATTGTCTTTCCTCATCTTGCGTCCTGTGAGGCATGCGATGGCGTACCCGGAACGTCCTCGCGGCTGCTTTGGTCGATTTGTTTGGCGGGGTTGTACATCGGCATCAGCACGCGGAAGGTGGTCTTCCGCGGCTGGGATTCGCATTCGATGATGCCGCCGTGATCGCCGACGATTTTGGCCACGAGCGCAAGCCCGAGGCCACTGCCGGTCTGTTTTGTGGTGACGAAGGGATCGAACAGATTGGGCAACAGGTCTTCCGGTACGCCGGAGCCGTTGTCCTTGACGCAGAATTCCAGCGGCAGCGACACCCGCGATTTCTTGCCGGGTACCGACAGCCGGACGCCCGGACGGAACGCGGTGGTGAGCTGGATTTCCGCATCGGTGCCGAGATCGGCCACCGCCTCGGCGGCGTTCTTCACCAGATTGAGGAACACCTGGATGAGCTGATCCTGGTTGGCGAGAACCGGCGGCAGCGACGGGTCGTAATCCTCGATGAAGCGGACGTTACGCGCGAAGCCGGACTGCGCCAGCCGTTTGACGTGGTCGAGCACTGAATGGATGTTGACCGGGCCGCGGGCGACCGGCCGATCGTCGCCGAACACTTCCATGCGGTCGACCAGGGTGACGATGCGGTCGGCCTCGTCGCAGATCAGCCGGGTCAGCATGCGGTCATCCGAGGAGGCCTGCTGCTCCAAGAGTTGCGCCGCGCCGCGGATGCCCGACAGCGGGTTCTTGATCTCATGTGCCAGCATCGCCGCCAGCGCGATCACCGAGCGCGCGGCGCTGCGATGGGTAAGCTGCCGGTCCATCTTGTCGGCGATGGTGCGCTCCTGCAGCATCACGACGATATGCCCCGGCCGCTCCGTGACTGGCGCCACATGCAAATCGACCTGGCGGTCGCCGCCGATCCGCGGCGTGCCGAGGTCGACCTTGTATTCGTTGACCGGCGACCCCGAGGTGCGCACCTGGTCGATCAGCGCGAGCAGCGGGCTGCCGAATGGCACCAGTTCCTTCAGCGACTGCCGCTGCAGGAACTGCGTGGAGATTTCGAAAAACGATTCGGCGGCGATGTTGGCGTCGGCGATACGGCCATCCGGCGCCACCAGCAGCACCGGGTTCGGCAGCGCGTTGAGAATGGCCTCGCTGTCGGAGGGCATGCGCCGGCGAGTCTCTGCGGCTGATGTCATGCAGCAGCACTCCATGCAAAATCGTCGTAAGCATCCTGAAGCGATTGATGCACACTCGAGGGTTCGTCCGAGGTCAGGATGCTTTGCCGCCAGCCCTTCAGCGTCGCTGCCGGAGCGCGGCTGCAGTGGGCGGCGATCTCCAGCGCCCAACCGAGATGTTTTCGCGCGTGCTTGAGCCCGACACGGACACCGTAATGGCTCAGGACGGCATCATAGAGCTCACGGATATGGCTGAGCTGCTCGGCGAGCGGCGGCGCCTGCTCGGCAATGCCGGTCTCGAGCCGGCGCGCGATCTGCCCGGGCAGCCAGGGCTGACCCTGCGCGCCGCGTCCGATCATGACCGCGTCTGCGCCGGACTCATCGAGCGCGGTCACCACCCTCTCGAAGGAGGTGATGTCGCCATTGACGACGAGCGGGATCGAGACGGCGTCCCTGACTTCACGCACAGCGGCCCAATCCGCCTCGCCCTTGTAGAACTGGCAGCGCGTGCGGCCGTGCACCGTCACCATCTGCACGCCGGCGGCTTGCGCACGCCGTGCCAGTTCCGGCGCATTGCGCGTGCGGTCATCCCAGCCGAGCCGCATCTTCAGTGTCACCGGCACCTTGACCGCGGCGATCGTCGCCTCGATCAGGCTTGTCGCGTGATCGAGGTCGCGCATCAAAGCGGAGCCGGACTGGCCGCCGGTCACGTGGCGCGCCGGGCAGCCCATGTTGATATCGATGATGTCGGCGCCGGCGGCCTCCGCGATCCTCGCGCCCTCGGCCATCCAGCGGGCCTCGCACCCGGCGAGTTGAACCACATGCGGCCCGATCCCGGCCGCCTCGCAGCGCAAAAGCGAGATCGGTCTGCCCTGCGCAAGATCGTCGCTTGCGGTCATCTCCGAGACGACAAGCCCCGCGCCGAGACTCGCCGCGAGACGCCGAAACGGGGCATCAGTCACGCCGGACATGGGGGCGAGAAGCACCGGGTTGGCGACGGTAATGTCACCTATTTTCAAAGAGTTACGACGTGTTCTTGCGAGTCCGGTCACAAGCTTCTCGTGTTACTGGCGGCAGCCTTATCGCGCCGCCGCCCTATATTTTGAGCACAATTCTTGTGCAGTCAAGCGTTATGCCTACGGTTTAGACATTTCTATCATTTGCGCAAGTGCACCGCAACAAGAACTGCTTTTCCCACAGGGTATGGGAATAGCTCTGTCATTGGGCATCCAGCATGGTAAGGGCTGTGCGCTGGCGGAAAGCCCGGCGCCCTCACCTTAACCAACTCGTATACAGTTTCGTCCAATGCCCAGACCTGAGCGCACCGCCGCCATCCTTGTTGCAGCCGGCCGCGGGCTTCGCGCCGGCGCGGGCGGGCCGAAGCAGTACCGGATGATCGGCGGACAGACGGTGATCTTCCGGGCGATGGAGCCGTTCAGCCGACATCCCGATGTTTTCGCCGTGCAGCCCGTCGTCAATCCCGATGATGCCGCCCTCTTCAACGAAGCAGTCGTGGGCCTTCGCCATCGGCCGCCGACAAACGGTGGCGCGACAAGGCAAGCGTCCGTGCGTGCGGGACTGGAGGCACTTGCGAGCGAGAAGCCCGACATCGTGCTGATCCACGACGCCGCGCGGCCCTTCGTGACGCAGGCGCTGATCTCGCGCGCGATCGACGCGGCCGGCCGTACCGGTGCCGCTGTTCCCGCGGTCCCGGTCACCGATACTATCAAGCTGACCGGTACGAACGGCGATGTCGAAGCGACGCCCGATCGCGCGCGGCTGCGAATCGCGCAGACGCCACAGGTCTTTCGGTTCGACGTGATCCTGGATGCGCATCGCCGCGCCGCGCGCGAGGGCTTGAGCGATTTCACCGACGATGCCGCGATTGCCGAATGGGCGGGATTGACGGTGGCGACCTTTGAAGGCGATCCTGCGAACATGAAACTCACCACACCTGAAGACTTCGTCCGCGAGGAGGCCCGCCTCGCCAGCCTGCTCGGCGACATCAGGACCGGCACCGGCTACGACGTACATGCGTTCGGGGAAGGTGATCACGTGATGATCTGCGGCGTGCGCGTGCCGCACACGAAGGGCTTTCTCGCCCATTCCGACGGCGATGTCGGCCTGCATGCGCTGGTCGACGCCATTCTCGGCGCGCTCGCGGACGGCGACATCGGCTCGCATTTTCCGCCGAGCGATCCGCAGTGGAAGGGCGCCTCTTCCGACCGATTCCTGAAATATGCCGTCGATCGCATCACCGCGCGCGGCGGCCGCATCGCCAATCTCGAGGTGACGCTGATCTGCGAACGGCCGAAGATCGGCCCCCTGCGCGACACCATGCGGGCGAAGATCGCCGAGATCTCGGGCGTGAACATCTCGCGCATCGCGGTGAAGGCGACGACCAGCGAGAAACTGGGCTTCACCGGCCGTGAGGAAGGCATCGCAGCCACTGCGAGCGCCACCATTCGCCTCCCCTGGAGCGAGTAACCATGAGCGGCAGCGACGCGCGCGCCCTCTCCCGCTCGCTGCTCGATCTGTGCCGGATGCGGAAATTGACCATCGCGACGGCGGAGTCCTGCACCGGCGGGCTGGTCGCGGGCGCGCTCACCGATATCCCCGGCTCCTCCGACGTCATCGATCGCGGCTTCGTCACCTATTCCAACGAGGCCAAGCGCGCCATGCTCGGCGTCAACGCGCTGACGCTTTCGACCTTCGGCGCGGTCAGCAAGGAGACCGCGACCGCCATGGCGGTCGGTGCCCTGGAGCGTGCCGGCGTCGATCTTGCGGTCGCCATCACCGGCATCGCCGGTCCCGGCGGCGCCACCCCGGGCAAGCCAGTCGGTCTGGTGCATTTCGCGGTCGCCGCCCGCGATGGCCGGATCATGCATCGTGAGCACCGCTTCGGCGCGATCGGGCGCACCGCAGTACGGCAACGCTCCGTGGTGGAAGCCCTGCGCATGCTGATGGAAGTGGCGCGCGGCCCCCAGGCCGCGGCCAAGCCGCGCCGCGAAGCATCTAGCCGCCTGCGTCCCCGCGTCGCGCGCTCCCCGCGCCGCAGCGCCGTCAAGCGCCGCCGTCCGCCACGGGCCTAAGCGCTTTCGCTCCGTCATTGCGAGCCACCGGGTCGGCGCGCAGCGCCGCCCGATGACAGGCTCCGCGAAGCAACCCACCTCTCCCACGCGGGCAGAATGGATTGCTTCGTCGCTTCGCTCCTCGCAATGACGGGGATAGCTTACGATGCGGTAGCCGGCTTGCCGTAGATCACATCGGCGCGTTTTTCGAATGCGGCGGCGAAGCGTTGGAATGCGGCATCGAACATCGATCCCATCAGCATCGCCAGCATCCGGCTTCTGAACTCATATGAGATGAAGAAGCCGACATCGCACTCGGTCTCGGATTTCGGCTCGAAGGTCCAGCGGTTCTCGAGATTGCTGAACGGGCCGCGCAGATATTCGACCATGATCTTCAGGTTCGGCCGATCCAGCGTGACGCGACTGGTGAAGTTCTCGCGCACCAGCTTGAACGACACGGTCATGTCGGCGACCAGGACCTCCGTGCCGTCCTCCTTCGGAGTGCGCTGCCGGATCTTCAGCGCATGGCACAGCGGCACGAATTCCGGATAGCGCTCGACATCGGCGACCAGATCGAACATCTGCGACGCGGAGTGACGGACCCGCCGCGTGCTGGAAAACCTCGGCATCAGTGGATACTCGTCGCATGGAGCATCGGCGCGAGCTCCTTCAAATACTGGCTCGCCCGTGTCCGATCCCTGAAGCGGACAAGTGACTGGTCGGGTCGCAGGCCCTCGAAAAACTTGAGAAGCTTCGGTCGCTGCTTCTGTCGATACGTCCAGACGTATCGAAAGAATTCGAGATCGATTCGTTCCGGGCACCCCTCGGCCATTTCCGGTCGAACCTGGCCAAAGCTTCCGGCTATCCGCCTCGCGATGCCAAGCATGCAGGTCCGACGCGGAAGATCAAACCAGATGACGCTATCGCAGACCTGGCGGCGCAGCTCGCCGGCCCCATTTGAAATGTAGTTTCCGTCCATGACCCATTGCGGTCGAAGCGCCACCTCAGTCACGCGTTCGTGGAACTCCGCGTTCTCGGACGCGACCCAGCCTGGTTTCCAGTAGATCGCGTCGAGCGACACGAACGGGATTCCCGTAGTGTCTGAAAGACGTTGCGCAAAGGTCGATTTGCCGGACCCCGAGGATCCCATCACAAGAATGCGTCGCATCGGCGATCCGGCGTTAGCGCGACCGCGCCACGCGCGCCGCTTGCAGTTTGGCGAAATCGTCGCCCGCATGATGGGACGAACGCGTCAACGGACTCGCCGACACCATCAGGAAGCCCTTGGTATAGGCAACCTTCTCGTAGCCCGCGAACTCGTCCGGCGTGACGTAGCGCATCACGGCGTGATGCTTCCGCGTCGGTTGCAGATATTGGCCGATCGTGAGGAAATCGACATCCGCCGAGCGCAGGTCGTCCATCACCTGCAGCACCTCGTGCCGCTCCTCACCCAGGCCCACCATGATGCCGGACTTGGTGAAAATCGTCGGATCGATCTCCTTCACCCGCTGCAGCAACCGGATCGAGTGGAAATAGCGCGCGCCGGGCCGCACCGACAGATAGCGCGAGGGCACGGTTTCGAGATTGTGGTTGAAGACGTCGGGCTTTGCCGCCGCCACGACTTCAAGCGCGCCTTCCTTGCGCAGGAAGTCGGGGGTGAGGAGCTCGATCGTGGTCTTCGGGCAGCGCGCGCGGATGGCGCGGACGGTCTGGGCAAAATGCTCAGCGCCGCCGTCGGCAAGATCGTCGCGGTCGACCGAGGTGATGACGACATGCGAGAGCCCGAGCTTGAAGGTCGCCTCCGCCACGTGCTCCGGCTCGCCGGCGTCAAGCGCGCCGGGCATGCCCGTCTTGACGTTGCAGAACGCACACGCCCGGGTGCAGGTGTCCCCCATGATCATGAAGGTGGCGTGCTTCTTGTCCCAGCACTCGCCGATATTCGGGCAGCCGGCCTCCTCGCAGACCGTGACGAGGCCATTCTCCTTCACGATGTTGCGGGTATCGGCATAGCCGCGCGTGTTCGGCGCACGCACCCGGATCCAGTCCGGCTTAGGCGGCGACAGCGCGTCGGGCCGGTTCACCTTTTCGGGGTGGCGCGGGCGCAGCGGACTGGCTGAAATGGTGTCGATCAGGGTGACCATGGGAAATCTGCGGATCTTCGAGACTGTTAGCTAATCCGTATTGCCCGAACCCGCAACCCGGCTCGCGCATGCTAACAGAACGTGCAACATATGGGCAGCAGTCCCCCGCGTTTCCCTCTGATTCCCACCAAAATGGTTCAAAATCCCAGACTGCCGGGCGAAGCACCCATCCGCCTTGGCAAGGCGCTCAAACGCTCATTCTTTGGCCGCAGCGTGCACGAGGTCGCGCCCGACCTGATCGGCGCGACCTTGCTCTTCAATGGCGTCGGCGGCCTCATCGTGGAGGTGGAGGCCTATCACCACACCGATCCGGCCGCCCATTCCTATCGTGGGCCGACGCCGCGCAACCAGGTGATGTTCGGCCCGCCGGGCTTTGCCTATGTCTATCGCTCCTACGGCATCCACTGGTGCGTGAATTTCGTCTGCGAAGAAGCAGGCTCGGCGAGCGCCCTGCTGATCCGCGCGCTGGAGCCCACGCATGGGATCGCGACGATGCGGCGGCGACGTCATCTCAAGGAAGCGCACGCACTATGTTCCGGTCCGGGAAAGCTGACCGAAGCACTCGGCATAACGATTGAGCACGACGCCCTGCCGCTCGATCAGGCACCGTTCTCGCTGCACGCGCGCGTCGGCAGTGTCGATATTGTCGCAGGCGTGCGAATCGGAATCACAAAAGCAATCGATCTGCCTTGGCGTTATGGCATGAAGGGCTCGAAATTCCTGAGCAAGCCATTTCCAGTTTGAGTTGAAGTTGAAGCGCCATCGTAACGAGGCGCGCATCAACAATCGCAACATCGACGCAATCCTGTCACGACACGCCCACGTTGCGCGTGCAGACTGAGCGCGCGTTGCTTCGCTGCACGCGTGTGAGTTGCTTATGAATTGTGCTCTGCTGAAATGACGGAACACAACGCAGGTGAACAAGTCCTGCGCAAAATGCTGGCCACCGAAACAGCGAAATAGAAAACATAGAAACTAAGGAGCTGGCCGATGGCGGGCGTTTTTACTGTCGAAGGATTCGGATTCCCGTCCAACTACAATGGTGCATTCGTCACCAGCGCGGCGCGCGATGCCATGCAGGCAATCGCGGACACCAATGCAAATTCGATCGAGCTTGCGCCTCGGCTCTTTACGAACACGAGGCATTCGGACGATGTGTTCGCCGATCCCGGCAAGACCGAGAGCGACGCCAACATCCTTAAAGCCATCGCGGATGCGAAGGCGCTCGGCCTTTCGGTTTCGCTGAAACCCATGGTCTCCGCTCTCGATGGCTCGCTTGCACATGTGCTGACACCGGACGATCCCGCCGCCTTCTTCGCGTCCTACAAGACCGAAATCGTTCACATGGCGGAACTCGCCCAGCAAGCCGGCGTCAGCATGTTCGTGATCGGCAATGAGCTCGGCAAGCTCTCCGGTCCCGAATATCGCGACGACTGGGTGGACATCATCAATTCCGTGCGCGCCGTGTATCACGGCGAAATCACCTACGCCGCCGCCACCGATGAAGCCATCAATGTCAGCTTCTGGGACAAGGTCGATGTCATCGGCGTCAACGCCTATCCGCCGCTGACGACCGAGCGCGATCCAACCGTCCAGGAAATGGTCAACGCGTGGAACACCATGTCCACCGATGATTATTGGGCCAAGGTGATGGATCACAAATCGCCGGTCGATTTCTTCCACTCCCTCGCCCTTCAATACGGCAAGCAGGTGGTCTTCACCGAAACAGGCTATCGCAGCGTCGACGGCACCAATATCAGCCCGGGCAACCCAGGGAGCTCAACGCAGGACGTCCAGGAGCAATATGACGCGTTCAACGCCTTCTTTCAGGTGTGGGGATCGGAAGGCGGAAGCTGGTTCAGGGGCGCTTCGATCTGGAACTGGGATGCGGACAACAAATATTCACCACTCGGCTACTCACCGGAAGGGAAGCCGGCTCAGGGGCTGATCACAGAATGGTACGGCGGCGAGCGTCAGCCCCCCGGCCAGACCCTGACGGGCTCTCCGGCCGCCGATCTGATGGATACCGGCGGCGGCAATGACGTGCTGTCGGGCGGGGTCGGCAACGATACGATCAAGGCCGGCGCGGGCGACGACACCATCACCGGCGGTCCCGACACGATTCCGAAATTGACGCAAACCACCGTCACCGTGACCGGCTATGGCTCCGTGGTCGACGGCATCGGCGCGCAGATGCAGCTTCTGGTCAATGGCCAGCAGGTCGGCAACACCGTCGAGTTCCACAATGCGACCAACGCATCGGGCTTCCAGACCTTCACCTTCACATTCGCCAACCCCGCGACGATCTCAAGTCTCGATCTCGCCTTCATCAACGACATCGCCGGCGCTAGTGGCGACCGCAACCTCTACATCAAGGACATCACGGTCAATGGCGATCATCTGTCGGTTGCCGATGCGGTCAATCCGAGCTCGCCGGGAACCTGGAATCTCTATCAGAACAAGGCGATCCATTATGACATGAGCGGCCACCAGGACCTGTTCTTTGGCGCGTCGACCGACAACGACATCATCGACGGCGGTCCTGGGAAGGATGTGATCAACGGTGGCGCCGGTGCCGACGTGATCCATGGCGGCGCAGGCGACGACACGATCAATGGCGGTCCTGGCATTGCCACCGCAACTGATCAACTCTATGGCGACGATGGCAACGACATCATCAAAGCGGGCAACGGCGATACCGGCGCCCTGCTCGACGGCGGCGCCGGCAACGACCAGCTCTATGGCGGATGGGCCGCCAACGTCATCAAGGGTGGCGACGGTAATGACTATCTTTCAGGCGGCGGCGGTAACGACACCCTCTATGGCGGCGCCGGCAATGACTCGATGAAAGGCGGTCCGGCCGCGACCCAAATGTTGGGCGATGACGGCAACGACACGCTGATGGGCGGAACCGGCAACGAGCTCCTGTACGGCGGCAGCGGCGACGACAGGCTCAATGGCGACGGCGGTAACGACACTTTGTCAGGCGGCGCAGGCAATGACATTTTCATGTTCAGCCCCGGCTTCGGCAAGGACGTCATTGTCGACTTCCAGAACACCGATGGCGCGCAGGATCTGATTCAGTTCAACCGCACGGTGTTTGCCGATTTCAACGCCGTGCAATCGCACATGGCGCAGAGCGGAACGAGCGTCGTCATCACCTTCGACGACAACAATTCGGTCGAGATCAGGAACACGACGCTCGATCAGCTCCACGCGAGCGACTTCACGTTTGTCTAGGCGCGGGTCGTAGGGTGGGCAAAGCGCAGCGTGCCCACCCTGACTTGCACCGAAGACTTGCACCGAACGTGCATGGTGGGCACGCTGCGCTTTGCCCACCCTACCTCTTCTCAAGAAGCCTTCTTCAGCCGCTCGAGCGCCTCGAGGATCTTTGCCTTCCGCTCCAGCGCCGCCTCGCGCTTTTCCTTTTCTTCCTCGACGATCTCTTCCGGCGCGTTGGCGACGAACTTCTCGTTGGAAAGCTTGGCGTCGACGCGCTTGATGTCGGCGTCGGCTTTCGCGATTTCCTTCTCGAGCCGCGCGCGCTCGGCGGCAAGATCGATCACGCCCTTCAGCGGCAGCGCCGCGACCTCGCCGCGCACCAATAGCTGCACAGCACCTTCCGGGGCGGCATCGGCAAAGGAGATGTCGGCCAGCCGCGCCAGCCGTTTGGCGACATCGTTCCAGCGCTGCCCCCGCGCCTTCGTCTCATCGGAAACGTCTACAAGCACCAGCGGCGTCAACGTGGACGGTGGGATGTTCATCTCCGCGCGCACCGAGCGGATCGCACTGACGAGATCAACCACCCAGCCGATCTCGGCCTCGGCTTCGGGGTCGCTGAACTCCTCCTCGGTGTCATCCTCGAACGTGCCGATCACGGGCGGAATGAGCGCGTCGGTCGGCCCTGCCAGCGAAAGCGTGGCGATCTGCTCAGGCGTTAGCGCGCGCGCCTTTCGCGGCCATGGCGCCAGCACCAGAAGACCGTCGCGCTTCGCTGTGACGTCCCAGAGTTCCTCGGTGATGAACGGCATGAACGGGTGCAGCAGCTTCAGGATCTCGTCGCGCACCCATGCGATCATGGCGCGGGTCTCGGTCTTCGCAGGCCCGTCCTCGCCCATCAACAGCGGTTTGGTCAGCTCGACATACCAGTCGCAGAACACGTTCCAGACGAAGCGATAGACCGCGCCTGCCGCATCATTGAAACGGTACGCCTCGATCGCTTCAGTCACCTCGCGGGCCGCAAGCGTCGTCTCATGCATGATCCAGCGATTCAGCGTCTCCTTCACGCTGGTCGGATCAAACCCGGCCGTCAGGGCGGCGCCGTTCATCTCGGCAAAACGACAGGCGTTCCAGAGCTTGGTGGCGAAGCTGCGATAGCCATCGACGCGCTGCGTCGACAGCTTGATGTCGCGTCCCTGCGCCGCCATCGCCGCCAGCGTGAAGCGCAGCGCATCTGCGCCGTATTCGTCGACGAGATGCAGGGGATCGATGACGTTGCCTTTCGACTTCGACATCTTGGCGCCCTTCTCGTCGCGGACAAGGGCGTGCATGTAGATGGTCGAGAACGGCACCTCTTTCGTGAAGTGAAGGCCCATCATCATCATCCGCGCCACCCAGAAGAAGATGATGTCGAAACCGGTGACCAGCGTGTCGGTCGGATAGTAGCGCTGCAGCTCCGGCGTCTCGTCCGGCCAGCCAAGCGTCGAGAACGGCCACAGCGCGGACGAGAACCAGGTGTCGAGCACGTCTTCATCGCGGGTGATGAAGCCCTCGCGCTTGGCGGGGTCCTCCGCCATGTCGTGGCCCTGCTCCGGCGTGATGACTTCCTGCTCGACGTAATAGCCGAGCGCGTTGCCAACGGCCTCTTCCTCGGTCTCGGCGACGAAGACCTTGCCGTCGGGCCCGTACCACGCCGGGATCTGATGGCCCCACCAGAGCTGGCGCGAGATGCACCAGGGCTGGATGTTCTCCATCCATTCGAAATAGGTCTTTTCCCAGTTCTTCGGTACGAAGCTGGTTTCGCCCGCGCGCACGGCCGCGATCGCCGGTTGCGCCAGCGTCTTGGCGTCGACATACCATTGGTCGGTGAGGAACGGCTCGATGACCACGCCGGAACGGTCGCCATGCGGCACCATATGCGTGTTCGGCTCGATCTTCTCGAGAAAGCCGAAATCCTCCAGCCGCGCCACGATCTGTTTTCGCGCGGCAAAGCGCTCGACGCCGTGGAACTCTTCAGCGAACTGCAGCGCACCCTCAGGCAGGCCGCGCAGATAGTCCTCGTTGCCGACAAGCGAGAGCTTGCCCTCCTGGTCGAGCACGCTGATCTGCGGCAG
Source organism: Bradyrhizobium sp. 31Argb (assembly GCF_043638955.1). Taxonomy (NCBI): domain Bacteria; kingdom Pseudomonadati; phylum Pseudomonadota; class Alphaproteobacteria; order Hyphomicrobiales; family Nitrobacteraceae; genus Bradyrhizobium; species Bradyrhizobium sp. 31Argb. The sequence continues at coordinate 70,151 of NZ_JBEGDB010000006.1, forward strand.
CCCATGGCGCTTGCCGATCTCGAAGTCGTTGAAGTCGTGCGCCGGCGTGACCTTTACTGCGCCGGAGCCCTTCTCTGGATCGGAGTAATCGTCAGCCACGATCGGAATCCTGCGGCCGACCAGCGGCAGGATCACGTGGCTGCCGACCAGCGCACTGTAGCGCTCGTCGTCCGGATGCACGGCCACCGCGGTATCGCCGAGCATGGTTTCGGGACGGGTCGTCGCGACCACGATGAAGCTTGCGGGATCGTCAGGGCTGAACGCCCTGCCCTCGATCGGATAGCGCAGGTACCAAAGGTGGCCCTTGACCTCGACCTGCTGCACCTCGAGATCGGAGATCGCGGTGAGCAGTTTCGGGTCCCAATTGACCAGCCGCTTGTCCTTGTAGATCAGCCCTTCGCGGTGGAGTTCGACGAACACCTTCACGACCGCGCGCGACAGGCCCTCGTCCATTGTGAAGCGCTCGCGCGACCAGTCGCAGGAGGCGCCCAGCCGCTTGAGCTGGTTGATGATGGTACCGCCGCTCTCGGCCTTCCATTGCCAGACCCGCTCGAGGAATTTGGCGCGGCCCATCTCGCGACGGCTTGGCTCCTGCCGTTCCATCAACTGCCGCTCGACCACCATCTGGGTGGCGATGCCGGCATGGTCGGTGCCGGGCTGCCAGAGCACGTCGCGTCCGCGCATGCGCTCGAAGCGGCAGAGGATGTCCTGCAGCGTATTGTTCAGCGCATGTCCCATGTGCAGCGAGCCCGTCACGTTCGGCGGCGGGATCACGATGGTGAACGGCGCGGCGTCGCGCCGCTCGGGGCGGCCGGCCTTGAAGGCGCCGCTCTCCTCCCAGACGCGGGACATCCGGCTTTCGATATCGGCAGGCTGGTAGTTTTTCTCGATCATGGCACTACAAATGGGATGTTTGAGAGCGCTAAAAAGCCGTCCGAACGCGCCAAGTCAACCGGACCGACGCGTCCAAGCCACCATAACACCCATTCGGGATGGCTGAATTGAGGGGGCTTCGCAGCCCGAGCGGCTAGCGCCCGCGCGAAACCCGCTCGATCTCGGCTTTCACGATCCGCTCGACCAGCCCCGGCAGGTTGTCGTCCAGCCAGGATTTCAGCATCGGCCGCAGCATTTCCTTGACCAAATCCTCCAGCGTCCGTGCATTGTTGCTGAGCACGGTATTGGCCAGCGAATTGAACGCGCTTTCGACCGCGTTCATGGTCGTGCGCGACAAGATTGGCTGCTGACCATAGGAGGAACTCTCGGTCGCCGGCTCATAGGCTGACTGCCGCGGTGGAGGCGGCGGCTTGGTGGCTTCCGTGAATTCGATGTCGTCCTGCGGTTCAACTTTCTGAAAGGTCGGTGGCGGCGGCTTGGGCGTCGGTGCTGGATCCGGCAGGGCCATTTCGTCAGTCAGTTCGAATACGTCGCCATCGGGTTGGGGCGGCCTGACTTCGGCCTCCTGCGTCGCCTCATCGAGGCTCGCCAGCATGGCGTCGATGTCGTCCTGGTTGTTGGTTTTGGCTGGTGGTGGCGCCGGCGCAGGTTTTGGCGCTGGTGGCGCCGGCTTCGCTGCTGCAGGAGTCGGCGGCGGCGGAATGTCCTTCACCACCGGCTTGGGGGCAGGCGCGGCGGCGACCGCCGGTTTCTCCGGCGCCGCAACACTTGCCGGCCTGTCGTTTGCGGGTTTATCCGCGGAAGCGGGCTTGGCCTCATCATCGGCAATGATGCGACGGATCGACGCCAGAATCTCCTCCATGGAGGGCTCTTGGACCTTTGCAGGTTGCGTCATTTCCGACTCCACATCGAAATTATCCTACACCAAACCGCACGAGATTCGGCGGTTCCGGATGAAGCGGCCGGAATTTTTCATCGCTCGAGTCCGGACTTGTCCCCAGATCAACGGTTACCGGTGCGTTGCACGCGGTGCGTTCGCCCTCACGGCAACCGATCCGCAGCGATGGACGCAAAAAGCCGTTGCGAATCGTTCTGTTGCCTATGGAAACGGTATGTCAGGGCAACAATCGATTGCAAGCAACGCGCTTCGAAGTTTTGCGGCGTCTTCATGACCACCACGCGACATATGGAGTCGGCGGCCGCGGGTGGGACAAACGAGGGCTCAGAAATGCATTGGGCCCGCTAGCCAAGCGGGCCCAATTGTCTGTTCAGAGCAATGTGGGAGCGACGATCAGCGGCCGTCGGGCGTTCGAACCCCAGCCCAGCTATCACGCACCTGCTGGTAGTGCACGCTCGCATCGTAGGTCGAGGTCGGCAGGTTGAGCACCTGGGGCTGCAGCCGGCCCACCGCCTGCAGCACGCTGTAGGAGGCGACCACACGGTCATGCTGCGCAATCACGAGAGCGTTGCGGGCGTTGACCAGGGCCTGCTGCTGGTTCAGCACGTCGAGCGTGGTGCGCTGCCCGGCCTTGGCTTCCTCGCGCACGCCGTTGAGCGCGATCTCGGATGCCGTCACCTGCGCCTGCGCGGAGGTTACTTGCGCCTTGCCGGCCAACAACTGGCCCCATGCCGTGACGACATTGGCGCGCGCCTGATCGCGCGTCTGTTCGAGCACAAGGCGCTGCTGGGCCAACGATTCCTTATTTTGGCGGATCAGCGAATATTCGGCGCCGCCCTGGTATATTGGCACCGCAATCTGCGCTATCGCCGACGCCTGGAACTGGCGCTGGATGACCAGCGTCTGATCGTAGGCCTGCTGCGCGCTCGCCTGCAGCGTCACGCTCGGAAACAGCGCGCCTTCGGCGATCTTGACGTTGAGGAAGTTGACGTCGACGCCAAACATCGCTGCGGTCACGTTCGGGTTCTGCGTCAGCGCGAGTTCGATGGCGGCATTGAGGGTCGGCGGCAGGAAACGGTCGACCGGTGAGCCCGGCGCGAGATTCGTCGGTTCGCTGCCGATGATGCGCCGGAAGTTCGATCGCGTCGTGGTCAGTTGGGATTCGGCCGTGAGCTGCTGCGTGCGTCCGGCGGCGAGCTGAGCCTCCGATTGCGCGACGTCGGTACGCGTCACCTCACCGACATTGAATCGGTCGCGGGTCTGCTTGAGCGTCTGCTCGAGCACCCGCGTGTTGCTGCGCTGGACCTCGACGATCGCCGCGTCGCGCAGGTAGTCCATGTAGATCTGCGCGGCGCTGAACAGCACGGTCTGTTCGATATTCCGCAGCGCTTCGCGTGAGCCGGAAACCTGGCTCTCCGCGGCCCGCGTTCGGTTGCCGGTCTGAAATCCATTGAACAGGGTCTGCGAAATCGTGGCGCCGACGGCGCGCGGGGCCTGCGCTCCATGCGCAGCCACTCCACCCGAGACGGCATCAGTGTACTGATAACCGCCGCTCGCCGTGATCGACACCCTCGGCCGGTAGCCCGACAAAGCCTGCGGCACGTTTTCGTCGGTGGAGCGCACGAAGGCGCGCTGCGCATTGAGCTGCGGATTGGTCTGATAGGCACGAACCAATGCGGCCTCGATCGTGTCGGCCAGGGCCGGCGTCGGTCCCATGCACGCCAACAAAAGGACCGCTGCCGCGGCTCCGGTGACAACCTTCACCCCACGCATCCCCAATAATCCATCCATTGCTATTCACCACCCGGCTCGAGACCATGAACCGGGCGCTGCTTCGATCGAAGTGAGTCCCGCCTCACCTTATTCCGCAGCTAGGCTGGACGGAACTACCTCGCAACGGAACCCGGTGGAAACTCTTCACGTGGGGCAAACGGGCCACACTTCTGATTCAGAACGGGATTTTAACGCTTCGAATCGCCACCAAGCCGCCACGAACCGGACTTCTCCGTTCGAGCCGGCTAGGAATCCTTCCCTTGATGTGAATCCGTATTCGCCGAAACGCCTCGAAGCCTTCCTCCCTCCGGGGCGATCCATCTTAGAACACGAAAGCCGGCACGCGCTCCAGGCCCGGCAGGAGCGGCGCCACGGCATCGAATAGCGGCCGATGCCCGAAATCCCCGTGGGTATGTGTCACGATGGCGGCCCGCTGCGGCTGCGACAAGGCAAACACCCCGACCAGCCGCCCGCCCTCGCGGAGCTGCTCAAAGAGTTCCTGCGGCACGATCTCGGTGGCACCATTGAGGAAAATGACGTCGAACGGTGCGTCCGCGGCATCGCCCTTCGCCGCCGGCGCGGCATGGACGGTCACGTTGGCGGCACCAGCCCCCGCAAGCGCGGCCTTGGCCTGGTCGGCGAGCGTCGGCTCGCTTTCGGTGGCAAACACCTCCCCGGCGAGGTGTGCAACCACGGCAGCCGCGTAGCCGGTTGCGCAGCCGACGACCAGAACGCGGTCAGTCGAATTGATCTCAGCCGCCTGCAGCATCTTCGCCATCACGGCTGGCGTGATCAGGTAGCGCTTCGTCGCCCCGCCCTCGCTGACATCGAGGTCGAGATCGAGATAGGCCAGCGCGCGCTTGCTGTCGGGGACGAAAGCCTCGCGCGGCACGGCAAGCATCGCATCGAGAATACGCGCGTCGGTGACGTCACTGGTGCGCACCTGGCCATCGACCATTTTCTGGCGCGCGGTCGAGAAACCGGACATGGGCTGAAACCTGCAAGTCGTGCGGCGCGGCCGCGACGGGAGTGAGACCGCCCGTCTTTTGTAACAAGCAGGATCAAAACGCAACACGCCCGATGGGCCATACCGGCCGCACGAACTCTTGCAGGGGAACGGCGTCTATTCGATCGCGACGGCAAGCCGGCCGATCAGCCTCGCAGCCTCGTCAAGACGCGCGGAATCGTGCTCTTCGACGATCTGCGCGAGCCGCCGGAGGCATTCATCGTCGCTCATGGTGGGGATATCGCTCGGGACGATCGAGGGTGTTGTTTTCGGCACCTCGGTGTCGAAGACGGCCATGGAATCACCTCGCAAGGAACCCTGCTTAGCCAAGAATCGACGGTGAATGAGTCGATTTGGCGGCTGTCCGCACCAAACCCGCAAAGCGCCACGCGGATGTGATTGAGTCGCGCCCTTCAGGACGACTTGAATCGGGACGTCGGATGCGAATCCGCCTTGCCCGGGCCGCGCATACGCGAAACCAGGAGCTTAGGAGGTTCGGCTAACAGCTTGATTTAATTGAAATGTTGGCTCCCCGGGCTGGATTCGAACCAGCGACCATTCGATTAACAGTCGAATGCTCTACCGCTGAGCTACCGAGGAATAGGCGAAACCGGCGTTTCGCTTGCGGTCAGCCCTATAACAAAGCCTTCCCGGCTTGCAAAGGACCAAATGGGCTTCGCCGCACAGTCCACAAAGATAACAGCGCGAGCCATCGGGCCGCTCGTTGCGCGGTCTGTACAATTTCAGCGGCACATCGCATCGGCAGGGTTGCTCGGCAATCGCCATTTCAGGGCTTCAGGTCGAATCTGGCATGTCCGGTTTTTGGATCGGCGGGGACGGAAAGATGCTGGTGGATCATCTTCCATTGCCCGTCCTTCTTCTGAAACACTCTCGTGCTTCGCGACCAATTCTCAACCACCGGCGCTGAAGCTGAACGGTAGCGCATGCGGTTGAGGCCCCACGCGATGGCAATGTCATCGCGCACGATCACCTGAAGATCAGGAATTGTCCCATTCGAAGTCGCCCTTGATCAGGTCGAAGCCCTGCTGGCAGACTTCGCGAATGGCATCGATACCGCGGTACTGAAGTGGCGCCACATGTTCATAGGAATGAATATCGGGATCGAGAGGACGCATGGCGCCATCGATGTCCAGCGCCGATGAAGTGCGCAGCCAGTCGGCGAAAAGAGCGCGGACTTTCTGCTCTTCTGCTGCATTCCTGCTCATATGCTTCTCCTTTCAGGCGGTGACGTTCGAGCTTGTCAGGCGGGCGCCGAGCTTGTCGAAGCATTCCTGCCAGCCCTCGGCATTGCCGTCGCGGCGCAGGCTGTTGTCGTAGCCAATCTGGCGGAACGTCATGTCAGTGCCACCGCGTGAAGCCTCGAAGGTGACGGTCATCAGCGTCTCCGGTCCTGTGTGAGCGCCATCGACCTGGGTCAGGGTCAGCACGAGCGACCTCCCCGGCACCATTTCGCGGAATTCACCGTGCTCGAAATAGACCTGCCCGGTCGAGGAGCGAAAATCGACCCGCCACTTTCCTCCCGGCCGTGCATCAATCTCGCAGCTAGTGACCTCGTAGCCGTCGGTCGCAAACCAATGCCGGATCTGTTCGGCTTCAATCCAGTTGCGATAGACGAGCTCGGGCGGGGCTGGAAACCAGCGTTGGATGGTGGCGCCCAGCGGCCTCTCCTCCAAGGTCACCTTGCCTCTGTCCATCATTCTCCTCCCGTTTGCTTTGCCAGATGGGTCTCGAGCTTGTCGAAGCGCTGCAGCCAGAGCTTGCGATAGTTGGCGAGCCAGGAATCGATCTCGATCAGCGGGCTGGCGACGATCCGCGACGGACGTCGCTGGGCATCGCGGCCCTTCGTCACCAGGCCCGCCGCCTCCAACACGGCGACATGCTTGGAGACAGCCCGGGGCGTCAGCGAGAATGGCTTGGCCAATTCGGCGACCGAGGCTTCGCCCTCCAACAGTCGCGCGAGAATTGCTCTGCGGGTCGGATCAGCCAGGGCACCAAACGTGGTGCTCAACGGGTCTTGGGGCGGCATATTTGGAACCAAATAGTTCTGGAACTGACTGGTTCCTATAGGAGTGTGTGCCTTTCGTCAAGGGCGCATCGGCGCACGTGTTCGAATCGCCGGAGCCGATCCGTCAGCTTTCGGCGGTTGGATGAATCTCGTAATGAAACTTCATCTGCGTAACGGAGCCCGCATATAAGGTTCGAGCGATTTTGCTGTAGACGGTTTCACAACCATCCCGGCGCCCTTTGAAGAACCTGACTTGCAAGCGATCGAAAAGCAGGTTCAGCGCCGGCTCGCGCAGCCGCCGAGCAGTTGGCGGCCGACCACCCTGCCCTGAGTGACCACGAAGGACAGATCACGCTCAATGTGCGCCGTGGCGATGCAGCGGCGGTGGACTACCGTCTCCTCCATGGAACGCATCCGAACCGCAGCCCTTCACGGCGCGACGCGCTGCTGTTTTCCTTCACGCCAAATTGGCGCTTTCTTCCCGAATCCATTCGCGCACATCTCGCAATGCATCCGGCCCTGCCAGACATTGCTGAATGGCCCACCATCGCCGAGTGGGGAGAAGGAATCTTCCCACGATACGACGGCGCGCCGACGTCCCTGCAAATCAATAGAGTGGCGCCATCGGATTTTGGTGAAGGGGCTTTGACGTAGTTTCGAGGAGAATCGCTCCGGGCCTCAAGGCTCGCCTTGAAACTTGGCAGTTCATGTAATATACGAAGTTACATAATGCGAGACAGCCGCCTCTCCTCCGTGTTCATGCTCTTTTGCACATGGCCGAGCACGGCGAACCGCTGAACGCCGTTTTGGGCGAAGCTTTCGCCGAAGCAGAGGCGCTACTGCTCGATCGCTTCGGCGGCATCACCCTCGCCGATCTCAGTGCGGAATTCTCGCGACGTCATATGGCGCACCACAAGGAAAGGAACAGAAATGCTTCATGACGCGATCGTCATCGGTGGCAGCTACGCCGGCATGGCCGCGGCCCTTCAATTGTTGCGCGCCCGGCGCAAGGTGATCGTCGTTGACGCAGGCGCCCGGCGCAACAGGTTCGCCTCGGCATCCCACGGCTTTCTTGGTCAGGATGGAGTCGATCCAGCCGAGATCGCACGCACTGCGCGAGAACAGCTCATGGCCTATCCGACGCTCACATGGCTCGAGGGAACCGCTACCGACGCCAAGCGGCAAGGAGACGGCTTCGCGGTGACAACAGCCAACAGCGAGCTCTATCGTGGCAAGAGGCTTATCCTTGCCACCGGCGTCAGCGATGCACTCCCTCTTCTTGATGGGCTCGCCGAGCGCTGGGGCAGTAGCGTCTTTCACTGCCCCTATTGTCACGGATATGAACTGAATGAGGGACGGATCGGTGTGATCGCCACAAGCCCGGACGTGCTCCATCACGTAGTTCTGTTTACGGAATGGGGAGACGTGACGCTCCTGCTCAACGGCGCCTTCGAGCCGGACGCGGACGCCCGCGCCGAGCTTGCTGCGCGCGGCGTCACGATCGAGGCAGGTCCTATCGCAGGGATCGAAGGCCACGCAGACGTGAGGCTACAAGACGGACGCGTCCTGCCTTTCGCCGGCCTGTTCACCGCAACGCGCAATGTGCCCTCTACGCCATTGGCCGAGACGCTTGGCTGCGAATTGGAAACGACTCCGTTCGGCATCCAGATCCGAACCGACGAAAGCAAGCAAACGACGGTGCGCGGCGCCTTTGCCTGCGGAGACGTCGCGCGAGTACCGCATTCGGTATCGCTTGCGGTCGGCGATGGCGCAATGGCTGGGGTGCATGTGCACCGTTCACTGGTCTTTTGAGGGCCCATTGGGGGGGCGATCCGTGCGTTATCGGCCAATCCCAGTCCACCACGCAGACACGCATCGACAACCGCAGCAGCGGTCCTATCAAATGCTCAATGAGAGGGTGAAGCGAGATGCAAAGCTCGGGCGCAAAGCGCCCGCGAGAGCGCGCACTCGCATCCACTCCGCTGTTTGACAATTGAATCGGAACCTCTCCCTACGTCATTGCGAGCGGAGCGAAGCAATCCATCGCGCCGCTTGCGGAGACATGGATTGCTTCGCTGCGCTCGCAATGACGGTCCCCGTCGTCCCGGGCTTGCGCGGCGCGGCGAAGCCTTGGCGTAGCCGGGACCCGGGACCCATATGTGGACGGCCCCCGTGGCACAAGAGCTTTTGAGGTGATCGGATCGCTGCATCCATATGTCCGGCCTGTTTGATGCGATCGGATGATCGCTGGCCAAGATGGGATGCGCG
>NZ_JBEGDB010000697.1:0-566 GCF_043638955.1 Bradyrhizobium sp. 31Argb
AATCCGTAGCCATGTGAGTCTCCTGTCAAAGGTAAACTCACAGAAACCATCTTACACTGAGTTACTGACACCCTCGAGGAGCACGCTGCGCAATTGCCACTATTTAGGCGGGCGGTTCGCGCCAGCAGTTGGGGTTCGGCTACATCGAAGGCGTCACCGACGACTACCAGCGTCATGGCACGACCACCCTGTTTGCCGCCCTCAACGTGCTCGACGGCGCAATCATCGCTCAATGCAAACCCCGCCATCGCCACCCGGAGTTCCTCGCCTTCCTGCGTCATATCGAAGCTAACGTGCCGGCCCAACTGGACATCCATCTCATCGTCGACAACTACGCCACTCACAAGCATCCCAAAGTCAGGGCCCGGCTCGCCCGCCGTCCGCGTTGGCACATTCACTTCACGCCAACCTACGCCTCCTGGCTCAACCAGGTCGAACGCTTCTTCGCGCTCATCACCCAACGCGCCATCCGGCGGGGATCGTTCGATTCCTGAAATGGACCCCGATTGTGGGACCACGTGCTTAGTTGGAAGGGGCTGCTCCGTTTGATAGACGGAGCGCATGAT
>NZ_JBEGDB010000698.1:0-565 GCF_043638955.1 Bradyrhizobium sp. 31Argb
CTCCGGGCAAGCCGCAGCAGAACGGCCGTCACGAGCGCATGCATCTTACCCTGTTGCAGGAGGCGGCCAACCCGCCGGCACACAGCCTGCGCGACCAGCTCAAGCGCCTGCGCGCCTTCCAGCAGCGTTACAACGAAGAACGCCCGCACCAGGCGCTCGACAATGCCACGCCGGCCGAGCGCTACCAGGCTTCACCGCGCCGTTTTGATGGCATCCTGCGCTCGCCGGACTATGGCGACCAGGACGTCCGCCGGGTTCGCCACAACGGAGAGATCAAACTCGATGGCAAGTTCGTCTACATCACCGCGGCTCTGGCGGGTGAGCCGGTTGGCCTAGCTGAATCCGAGGGCTGCTGGACCGTCAGCTACGGCCCGATCATGCTCGGCACCATCGCCTATCAGAGCGATGAACTCCGAAAACCAAAGCGCAAGCGCTGTGGACTTGGGGACAACGCTGCGCGTTGCCCCCAGGGTCCACAGCCCCAGCAACAGCAGACCTGAACGAAACGAGAATTGTGTTACCCATGTCGTCGGTTTGAAGTGTTACCCATGTCGCCGGTTGCTCA
>NZ_JBEGDB010000699.1:0-564 GCF_043638955.1 Bradyrhizobium sp. 31Argb
TTGGCAGCGGGAAACCTATCCGGCCATTGCGCGGCGTGCCAAGCGGGAGAAAGCGGATGTCTATTTCTGGGATGAATCCGGCTTCCGGGCGGATGCGGTGCAAGGCACGACGTGGGGCGTGAAGGGAGAAACGCCGGTGGTGCAAACGCCGGGGCAACGGCAAAGCATCGGCGCGGCGTCGGCGGTGAGCGCCAAGGGCGCGTTCTGGTTCGCGACGTACAAGGGCGCACTGTCTGGCGAGCTGTTCGTGGACCTGCTCAAGAAGCTGATGTATCGCCGCAAGAAAGCGCTGCATCTGATTGTGGACGGGCTACCCGCGCACAAGAAGGCGGTGGTCAAGGACTACGTGGCGAGCACGCAGGGAAAGCTGACGCTGCACTTTCTTCCGGGATATGCCCCGGATTTGAATCCCGACGAGCTCGTATGGAGCCATGCCAAGCGCACTGGCAATGCACGCCGGCCGCTGCGCGCAGGCGAGAAATTGGAAGACCGAGTCCGCACCCAGCTCGCCGACATCGGCAACAGACCAGCTTTGGTGCGTTCCTTCTTCAAGCATCCAGATGT
>NZ_JBEGDB010000700.1:0-559 GCF_043638955.1 Bradyrhizobium sp. 31Argb
TCCCCCACCGCCCCGAACGGCACCGGCGCCCCATGACCGTCCAGCAGATACACCCGCGTGTTCGCAATCGGACGGCCGATCGTTTCAACGGCAACATCCCCCCTTCGTATGCAAATCCAGGTCGAGTAGGTCGTTGTCTCGGAAGGACCGTACAGATTACAGATCTTCTCGACGCCACTGCTCTCAAATGCCTTCGCGATGAGATCCGCCTTCAGCCGCTCTCCGGCCAAATTGATGACGCTTGTCGAAGCCGGTACTGCTTTCTGATCGAGCAGAGCGGCGATCGCCGAAGGGACGGTGTTGATTAAGGAGACATCCGAGGGCGTTTGCGCATTCTCGACAAGGTGCAGCCTGGTTCCTTGCGAGAGTGGAACGAAGCACTCGTAGATCGACAGATCAAAGCTGATCGAGGTGGCAAACAGCGTCCGGCTGATCTCTGATTCCGCAAACACGCCGCTGCTCCAATGCAGCAGGTTGACAGTGCTCCGATGCTCGACCATGACGCCCTTGGGCGTGCCTGTGGATCCCGAGGTGTAGATCACGTAGGCGAGATGGCGGG
>NZ_JBEGDB010000701.1:0-554 GCF_043638955.1 Bradyrhizobium sp. 31Argb
TTGGGCGTGCCTGTGGATCCCGAGGTGTAGATCACGTAGGCGAGATGGCGGGAGGTGAGGCCGAGCGCGCGCGGGTCCGGATCCGATTCCGGCAGGCTGGCCCAGGCCGGTGCCGCCGCATCGAGCTCCACCACGCTCACATCGACGCCCACATTGCCCAAGGCGGCGCGGCCGGCCGCATCGGCCAGCAGCAGCCGCGGCGCCGCATCGTCGAGCACCTGGCGCAGCCGCGCCGACGGATAGGCCGGGTCCAGCGGCACATACGCCCCGCCGGCCTTCAGGATCGCCAAAAGCCCCACCACCATCATCGGACTGCGCGCAACGCAGATCGCCACCGGCTGGTCCGGCCCGACCCCGAGCCCGATCAGATGATGCGCCAGCCGGTTGGCGTGCGCATTGAGCGCGCCATAGCTCACGCGCTCGGCTCCGCACACCACCGCCACCGCATCCGGTGCACCGCGCACCTGCGCCTCGAACAGCTCGTGGATGCACCGCTGCGAGGGATACGGCGCCGCCGTCCGGTTCAGTTCCTCCAGCAGATACCTGCGCTCAGC
>NZ_JBEGDB010000702.1:0-548 GCF_043638955.1 Bradyrhizobium sp. 31Argb
CCTTGCCCAGCAAGGCCGTCAGCGCCTCCTGGAAATCGCCGGTCGAGATGCCGCGCAGGTACAGAATCGGCAACAGCGCATCCAGGCTTCTGGTCCGCCGTGCCCACAGCGGCAGGATCGCCGAGCTGAACCGGATCCGCTCACTATCGCCGGCCGCCCCACGGTCGCGAATCTTCGCCCGCGCGACCTCGACCGGACCGACCCCGGTCTGGATCGTTCGCGCCGGGCCGTAACCATGCCGCACGACACGGGCGCGTCCGTCGGCAAGCTTCAAATCCTTCATCGTGGCAAGAAAGGTCTCGACTTCGACCTCGACGGCCTGCGCCAGAAGCTGCCGCGCACCAGCACGCAGGATATTGGTCAGTGGATCGTCGATCTCGTCGGGCTGACGGAGCGGGACAATGTTGCTAGTCTCGTTCATGGCGTATCGCTCTCCTTGAGAGATCCCATGGGGTGGATTGCAGTCGTATGTCTTGCAGAATAAGGCTGCCTAAACACTCATCCCGAAGGTGATCATGCATACGACCGGACGATCCGCCCACCCGACC
>NZ_JBEGDB010000703.1:0-547 GCF_043638955.1 Bradyrhizobium sp. 31Argb
CAGATGTCCTGGCTGTGGCTGCGTCATCAGCCCGGCTCTGCGCTGGCTCGATGGTTCAAGGAGCGCGTCCAGCGCAATGGTGGCCGCATGAAGAAGTCGACCATCGTGGCGCTTGCGCGCAAGCTGCTGGTTGCGCTCTGGAAGTTTGTGACCGCCGGTGTCGTCATCGAAGGTGCCATCATGCAGAACAGCTAATCTCGGCTGCTCCTCGAATTATTCTGAAAATTCTCCAGGACCCGATCAGTCCTGGTGGATCCAGGTCGACGAACCGACCAGAACCCTGGCGAAATGCCGTTTGAGAGAGTGGTCTCGTCGTCCTGAGCCCCGTCCGCCGCAAGCGGGATATTGGTGCAGCCGCGAAAGGTGGCGACCGAATGTGAGGTTGATCAGGCTCGGCAAACGAGCCGCGTCACGCACGGGCTTGGACCTGGATAGCGACGCTTCGGAGGGACTGCTGATGCATTGCGATTGATGGCCTTGACACGAACCATCCCATGTGAGGTTCTGGCAGGCTTCGACACCCGCCTCGATACGCCGCCTATCTCAG
>NZ_JBEGDB010000704.1:0-546 GCF_043638955.1 Bradyrhizobium sp. 31Argb
TTGCTCGCTTCATCTGTCCGTCCTTCTTCGGGCCGGACTCTAACTCCTTCTGGAGGAAATACTCAGTGGCAGGTCAGTTGGGTGACGCTCTTTGACTGGCTCAGTTTGATCTCGTTGTTCGTCTCGATCGGTCTTCCAGCAATTGGCTTTCTTGCAAGAAACTGGATCAAGGCTCGCATCGAGAAAGGTGTTCAGCACCGTTTCGACGTCAAGATCGAAGCCTTGTGCGCCGACTTCCGCAAAAGTGAGGAGATGCTCAAAAGCGAACTGCGGGACAAAGAAGCGGAAATCGCATCACTACGCAGCAATGTCCTTGCTGGAAGCGCCAGCCGACAGGCGCTCTTGGATAAAAGGCGATTTGAAGCCGTCGAGAAGATCTGGGCCGCCATCACCCAGCACAGCAGCAAGCTCAAGTATATCTCGGGTACCGGGGCAGGCGCCAGGCCTTCCCTTGGCCTTCCCAAGCCGTCCTAGCATTACAGTTGTTTTTTTAGTGGGATTCTGAATCCATGGGCAACCATGATTCGAAGATCGTGGACGCAGGCA
>NZ_JBEGDB010000705.1:0-544 GCF_043638955.1 Bradyrhizobium sp. 31Argb
TCGACGATCGGAGATCGTCGACGCGGATTTGAGGGATTACTTCACCTCGATTCCGCATGCACCACTGGTGAAATGCCTCACACGCAGGATTGCCGACGGTCGGCTCCTCTCAATGATCAAAGACTGGCTGACAGTCGCGGTTATCGAGAGAGACGGTCGGCGAACCACGAGGACGGCGGAGTCCCGTACGAAGAAAAGAGGAACTCCACAGGGCTCACCCCTGAGCCCGCTGTTGGCGAATCTCTACTTTCGTCGGTTCTTGCTGGCTTGGCGCAAACACGGACACCAAGACCAACTCGATGCGCATATCGTGAATTACGCGGATGACTTCGTGATCTGCTGTCGCCCCGGCTCGTCCGAGACGGCAATGGTGCGGATGCAGACGCTAATGAACAGGCTTGGGTTGGAGGTGAACGAGACCAAGACGCGGCTCGCTCGGGTCCCGGAGGATAGCGTAACATTCCTCGGGTACACGATCGGGCGCTTCCATGGAAAGGGAGGTCAAGCCTTTCTGGGCACAAGGCCTTCCAAGAAAGCCATTCGA
>NZ_JBEGDB010000706.1:0-535 GCF_043638955.1 Bradyrhizobium sp. 31Argb
TCGTTTGAGATTTCGACAACCTCATTCTGGCACAACTGATGCCGTAGGGGGCCGTCCACCCCATCAACCACAGGGAGCCGTTGTGGCGCGGGCAAGCGGTTGCGGCGGAGCATGCAACAAAGGCCTGTGGTTATGGGTCCCGGGTCAAGCCCGGGACGACGCGGGGTGAGTGCCGATTCAAATGTCAAACAGCAGTGGCACGAGCAAGCGGTTGCGCTTGAATCTGTAGGGTGGGCAAAGGCGCACTTGCGCCGTGCCCACCACCCAGCGCCGCGCTCGCGACGGTGGGCACGCTTCCGCCTTCGCTCGTTGAGCTACGGCGGACAAGTCGCTTTGCCCACCCTACGGCGTCGTCGCGAGTTATGATTCAAATGTCAAACAGCGGAGAGGATATGCATCCGCATTCTCGCGGCATTTGGTGCCCGAGCTTTGCATCTCGCTTCACCCTCTCATCGCATAGAGGGCGCAGGGAAAGCCGGGTGCTGGTTGCACCCGTGGGTCCCGTGCAACAAAAAGCACGGGGGTAGGACCACAG
>NZ_JBEGDB010000070.1:0-31845 GCF_043638955.1 Bradyrhizobium sp. 31Argb
TTCGCTAATCCTTCGCCGTCATCAGGCTGGATAGAGGACTTCCACCTCCAAGCTGTCGTTCATACTCGGCACACCGCTATGGATCGCTTCGCTGCGCTCGCAATGACACAGGCGTAGGGTGGGCAAAGGCGCACAGCGCCGTGCCCACCATCAGGCACTCCGCTCGTGAATGGTGGGCACGCTTCCGCCGTCGTTCGTGGACGGGTCACGGCACGCAAGTCGCTTTGCCCACCCTACGGCAGCGAGCAACTCACCCGAACCGGTGATCGTAGCGCGCGATCGACAGCTCGCTCACATCGATCTCCGGCTTGCGTCCGGACAAGAGGTCCGCAAGCACCCTGCCCGACCCGCAGGCCATGGTCCAGCCGAGCGTGCCATGGCCGCTGTTGAGATGGAGATTGCCGTACCTTGTCGCGCCGATCACCGGCGGTCCGTCAGGCGTCATCGGCCGCAAGCCGCTCCAGAACGTCGCCTTGGCAAGATCGCCACCGCGCGGAAACAGATCCGTCACCGAATGATCGAGCGTCGCGCGACGCGCGGCATAGAGCTTGTCGGAATAGCCTGATATCTCCGCGGTGCCGCCGACGCGGATGCGGTCGCCGAGCCGGGTGATTGCGACCTTGTAGCTCTCGTCCATAACAGTCGATTCCGGCGCACCGCTGGCATCCACGATCGGCACCGTGATCGAATAGCCCTTCACCGGATAGACCGGCAGCGAAATGCCGAGCGGCCTGAGCAGGCGCGGCGACCAGCTTCCGAGCGCGACGACATAGGCGTCGGCCTGCAGCACGCCCTTGCTGGTCGCAACGCCGGTGACGCGCGAGGCATCCGCGATCACGCCATCGATGGCGACGTTGAATTCGAAACGCACGCCGAGCTTTTCCGCCTCAACCGCCAGCGCCTGCGTGAACATGTGGCAATCGCCGGTCTCGTCCTGCGGCAGCCGCAGCCCGCCGGCGATCCTGTCCTTCACGGCTGATAGCGCCGGCTCGACGGCAATGCAGCCCTCGCGATCGAGCACCTCGAAAGGAACGCCATATTGCTTGAGCACCGCGATGTCGCCGGCGGTGTGGTCGAGCTGGGAGGCGTAGCGGAACAATTGCAGCGTGCCGCGGGAGCGCTCGTCATAGCGGATGCCGATTTCGTTGCGCAACGCGCGCAGGCAGTCGCGGCTATATTCCGCGATCGGGATCATCCGGCTCTTGTTCACCGCGTAGCGCTCCGCGGTGCAGTTGCGCAGCATCTTCAACAGCCAGATCCACATCGCGGGATCTGGCTTCGGCCGGACCACCAGCGGACCGTGCTTCATCAACAGCCATTTGATAGCCTTGATCGGCACGCCAGGGCCGGCCCAGGGCGAAGAGTAGCCAGGCGAGACCTCGCCGGCATTGGCAAAGGAGGTTTCCAGCGCAGGCTTCGGCTGCCGGTCGACAACCGTCACCTCATGGCCGGCACGCGCGAGATAAAAGGCCGACGTGACGCCGATGACGCCGCTGCCGAGGATAATGACTTTCACGCTTTTCAGGCTCCCGCCGCGGCATGACTTGCCGCTGCAAATAATCTCCGCAACGGCTGGAGCAAGGGTCAGGCCACTCGCTTGATGGCGTCGCCGAGGATCGACACCATGTCGTCGATATGGCTGCGCTCGACAATCAAAGGCGGCGACATCGCAACGGAGTCGCCGCTCTGGCGCAAATAGAGGCCATGATTGAAACAATCGACCATCAGGTCGTAGCCGCGCGCGCCGACCGCGCCGTCGCGCGGAGCGACTTCGACAGCGCCCATCAGGCCAATGTCGCGGATATCGATCACGTTCGGAAGGCCCTTGAGCTGATGCAGCGCATCGCGCCAGTACTCGGCGAGCGAAGCACCGCGCGTCAGCAAGCCTTCGTCCTTGTAGATGTCGAGCGTCGCAAGGCCGGCGGCACAGGCCACCGGATGCGCGGAATACGTGTAGCCGTGGAACAGCTCGATCTGGCTTTCCGGCCCGGTCATCAGCCCGTCGTAGATCTTGCGGCTGGCGAACACCGCGCCGCAGGGAACGGTGCCGTTGGTGATGCCCTTCGCGGTCGTCATCAGGTCGGGCGTCACGCCGAAGAACTGCGACGCGAACGGCGTGCCGAGTCGGCCGAAGCCGGTGATAACTTCGTCGAAGATCAGGAGGATGCCGTGCTTGTCGCACAATTCGCGCAGCCGCTGCAGATAGCCTTGCGGCGGCGGCAGCACCGCAGTCGAGCCCGGCACCGGCTCGACGATCACGGCAGCAATGGTCTCGGCGCCATGCAGCGCCACCAGCCGCTCGACGTCGTCGGCGAGTTCAGCGCCATGAAGCGGCTGATCCTTGGCAAACGCGTTGCGGGCGAGATCATGGGTATGGCGGATATGGTCGACGCCGGGCAGATGGGTCGCAAACGCGCGGCGGTTGGCCACCATGCCGCCGACCGACATGCCGCCAAAACCGACGCCGTGATAGCCACGCTCGCGGCCGATCAGGCGCGTGCGGGTCGGCTGGCCGGCGGCGCGGTGATAGGCGAGCGCGATCTTCAGCGCGGTATCGACCGACTCTGAGCCCGAATTGGTGAAGAAGACGCGATCCAATCCCTTCGGGGCGATCGCCGCCAGGCGCTCGGCGAAATCGAACGCGATCGGATGGCCCATCTGGAACGACGGCGCGAAATCCAGCGTCATCAATTGCCGCTCGACCGCTGCGGCGATCTGCTTGCGGCCGTGGCCGGCATTGACGCACCAGAGCCCGGCCGAGCCGTCGATCACCTTCCGCCCGTCGACGCTCGTGTAATACATGCCCTCGGCGGAGGCGAACAGCCGCGGCGTCTCCTTGAACTGCCGGTTGGCCGTGAACGGCATCCAGAACGAATCGAGCTTGATGGTGTTCGGAATCTGATGAACGGTCACGGCGTCGCTCCACTGCTGACACCAGCAGCCGAACACGCTCCGAAACGCGCAACAAGTCCTTTTCTGCCCTGCTGCAACCCATTGATCTCATTGGGGCGGACGCGGCATATTTGCGCGATCCGCAACACCTGCAACAGGACTTCTCCCATGAGCGTCGATATCGGTGGACGGCTGCGATTCATTCGCGCGCAGCAGAAGCTGTCGCAGCGCGAACTCGCCAAGCGGTCCGGCGTCACCAATTCGACGATCTCGCTGATCGAGTCCAACCAGATGAACCCATCCGTCGGCGCGTTGAAGCGCATCCTCGACGGCATTCCGATGGGACTGGCGGAATTCTTCGCGCTCGAGCCGGAGCGCCGCCGCAAGGTGTTCTATCGCTCCGACGAACTGACCGAGATCGGCAAGAAGCCGATCTCCTATCGCCAGGTCGGTGACAATCTGTTCGGCCGGAGCCTGCAGATCCTGAAAGAGCGCTATGAGCCCGGCAGCGATACCGGCCGCGTGCCGCTGGTGCATGACGGCGAGGAAGGCGGCATCGTGGTCTCGGGCAAGCTCGAGGTGACCGTCGATGACGAGCGCCGCATCCTCAATCCCGGCGACGCCTATTATTTCGAAAGCCGCCGCCCGCATCGCTTCCGCTGCGTCGGCGGCAAGCCCTGCGACGTGATCAGCGCCTGCACCCCGCCGACATTCTGAACGCGGCAAGCTGCCGCACGGCTTCACAGATTGCGGGTCTGCTTGTCGCCCCAGGCGATGGCCGCCGCGATGGTCAGGAACATCGCCGTCACGCCGATGACGACCAGGATGGTATCGAGTGTCATGGCTCTTCTCCGTGGTTGATGGAGAAAAGCTAGCGGATTGCCGACGCCGCGCTTTGCGCTCGATCAAATCCGGAAAGACGTCAGGCTTACGCCATCGCCAGCCGCTGCCGCGCGCGGATCAGCAGCGTCAGCATGATCGTGACGTTGAGCGCGTTCCAGGCGAGCCCGTTGGCGAAGGCGGCGGCGTAGGAGCCGGTGGCATCGAAGATCACGCCGGAAATATACCCGCCGAGCGACATGCCGAGTACGGAGGCGAAGATCACGATGCCGACGCGGGTGGCGGCCTCCGCGGCCGGCATCGCCTCGCGGATGATGATGGCGTAGCTCGGCACGATGCCGCCCTGGAACAGGCCGAACATCGCCGAGATGATGTAGAGCGAGGTCAGGCTGTCGAAGAACAAATAGAACAGCAGCGCCGTGCCCTGCGCGACCGAGCCGAGCAGGAGCGTGCGGATGCCGCCGATCCGGTCGGCGAGGAAGCCCGAGCCGATGCGGCTGATGATGCCGAAGCCGAGCATGAGGGACAGCATCTCGGCACCGCGCGCGACGCCATAGCCGAGATCGCCGCAATAGGCGACGATATGCACCTGCGGCATCGCCATCGCCACGCAGCAGGCGACCGCGGCCAGCGAGAGCATCGCCGTCAGCGCGTTGGTGGAGAGCCGCACATTGACGCGTGGCGGCGGCGCATTGAGATGGCTGCGCCGGCTCGCCGCGCCCGTCAGGCGCCGCAGCACGAACAGCGCGACCGTCATCGCAACCGCGGTGAAGATGCCGATCGCGACATGCGTGGTGCGCCAGCCGAACTGCTGCATGCCGAGATTCACCAGCGGCGGCCAGATCGTGCCGCCGACGTAGTTGCCGCTGGCGGCAATCGCGACCGCGAGCCCGCGATAGCGCTCAAACCAATGCGAGGCTTCCGCCATCAACGGCCCGAAGGTTGCCGATGACGACAGCCCGATCGCGAAATGAAACAGGATGAACGACCAGATCGACGGCGAGTAGCCGGCGCCGATATAGCCGAGCCCGAGGATGCCGATGCCGAGCCCGATGGCGGTGACGATGCCGTAGCGATCGGTGATCTTGCCGGTCAAGACCCCGCCCGAGCCGAAGCCGATCATGACGAGGGTAAAGGCGAGCGACGCGGTCCCTCGCGTGGCGCCGAAATCCCCCTGCACCACCGGCAGCGCCACCACCACCGACCACATGCCCACGCTGCCGAGCGAGCCGATCACCACGGCAACAGCGAGCCGCAGCCATGCCCGGCGCGAATCGGGAATGAAATGGTCAGGATTTGGGCTGATCTGAGAAGGAATTTCCACGGCGAGGCCAAACTTCGTCGCGAATTGCCTTCCGGTCAAGCGCTTTGGCGAAATATTGGGCATGCAGAGCCGCCCCCTCGCCACGCCGTCATTCCGGGGCTCGCGCAGCGAGAACCCGGAATCCATCTCACCACGACGCATGCGGCCCAATGGATTCCGGGTCTGCGCCTGGCGGCGCATCCCGGAATGACGGTGTTCGCGCGCAAGAGAGCCCCTTCCGCCGGCCGCCCACCTGTGCGAAACTTGACTCATGGACATCCGCCAACTGCTCAAGCTCCTGGTCGCGCTGCTGGTGACGGCAAGCCTGACCCTGGCGCCGCTCGCCACTCCGGCCGCGGCGGAGCATTTGCTGTCGTCCGCCGGTGTGCAGATGGCGCCGATGGCGGATGATCATGACATGGCAGATATGGATATGGCGGACATGCCCTGCTGCCCGGACAAGCAGAAGAGCCCCGCTTGCCAGGATTGTCCGCTGGTTGCGATCTGCATGATGCAGGTCCTGCTGGCCGGCCCATCGACCAGCATGGTGGAAGTGAACCGGCAGCTCGACGAACAGCTACGTCCGCTCAACGACATCATCGCGGACGGGCTGGCGCGCGCACCTCCCGACCATCCCCCTCGAACTTTGGCCTGACCGGCGTCACGGCGCCGGACGCTGCCGCGTGGCTTGCGACGCCGCGCGGATGAGACGTGCTGCGCGAGCGGCAGACCAAAGCAATCGAGGAATGGAAAAATGAAATCGTTCAACCACAGGCGCGCCATATCGGCGGCGCTCATCGGCATGGCCATGCTGGGCACGATCGGCACCGCGCGGGCCGAGATCAAGGACTACGAATTCCAACTGGTCGATCAGACCGTCCAGGCGGGAGCGGACAAGATCATCGCGGTTCGGCTGGTCAACAAGAAGACCGGCAAGCCGGTGCCGGACGCAGTGATCTTCGCCACGCGGCTGGATATGGCGCCCGACGGCATGCAGGAGATGGCGACCAAGGTCACCGCCGTGCCCGGCGGCGAGCCAGGATTGTACAAGTTCAAGGCCACTCTGGGCATGGCCGGCCGCTGGCAGCTTTCGCTCGGTGCCAAGGTGCAGGGCGAAACCGGCGCGGTCGAAAACAAGCTCGTCGTCACGGCCCAGAAATGACCCGCGCCATCGTGATCGGCGCCGCCGCTGCGAGTTTCGCAGCGGCGGGTCTCGCCATTTTCGCCGACAGACTTCCGTCGAAGCTCGCGGGCTACACCGTGTCGTACGCGGCCGCCGCCGAAAGCGGCACGCCTGCGAACACCCGCAAGATCAAATACTACCGCAACCCGATGGGGCTGCCGGATACCTCGCCGGCACCGAAGAAGGACTCGATGGGGATGGACTACATCCCCGTCTACGAGGGTGAGGAGACCGACGACGGCTCTATCAGGCTGTCGCCGGGCCGGATCCAGCGCACCGGCGTCAAGTCCGAGCCGGTGATGCTGCATATCGTCAGCACATTGGTGCGCGCGCCGGGCACGATCCAGCTCGACGAGCGCCGCGTCTCGGTCATCGCCATGCGCGCCGAAAGCTATGTGCAGAAGGTCGCCGATGTGACCACCGGCAGCCGGGTGACAAAAGGCCAGCCGCTGATGGAGATCTACAGCCCCGCGGTCTCCTCGGCCGCCGCCGAATATCTGGCAACCATCACCTCGAAGACCACGGCGACGATCGAAAGCTATGGCCGGGGCTCCCGGCAGCGGCTGATGAATCTCGACGTGCCGGAGTCCGCCATCGCGACGATGGAAAAGACCAAGGCTGTGCCAATCGTGATCGAATGGTCGGCGCCGCGCGACGGCATCGTGCTGGAGCGCAATGCGATCGAGGGCATGCGCGCACAGCCCGGCGACGTGCTGTTCCGCGTCGCCGACACCTCGCTCGTTTGGGCGGTCGTCGACGTGGCGGAACGCGATGTCGGCGGCGTGGCGGTTGGCCAGCCCGTCACCGTGCGCGCCCGCAGCTTTCCGGGCCGCATCTTCGCCGGCAAGGTCAGCGTGATCTATCCGCAGGTGAACCGCGAGACCCGCACGGTCCGCCTCCGGATCGAGCTTGACAATGCCGACCTCGCGCTGCTTCCGGACATGTATGTCGATGCGGAGATCGAGGTCGGTAGCCAGGATCCCGTGCTCGCGGTGCCCGACAGCTCCGTGCTCGACACCGGCAACCGGCAGACGGTCATCATCGACAAGGGCGGCGGCCGGTTCGAGCCGCGCGAGGTCGAGGTCGGACATCGCGGCGGCGGCTATGTCGAGATCACGCAAGGCATCAGCGAAGACGACATGGTCGTGACCTCGGCCAATTTCCTGATCGACGCCGAAAGCAACCTCAAGGCGGCGCTGAAGGGCTTTTCCAAGGCGGGCAGCGCGCAGGAGACATCGTCAACCAGCGGCATGGGAGAACGGCCATGATCGCCCGCGTTATCACCTGGTCGGCACGCAACCTGTTGCTGGTACTGTTCGGCACCGGCTTCGCCGCGGCGGCCGGACTCTATGCGCTCCTTCATTTGCCGCTCGATGCAATTCCCGATCTCTCCGACACGCAGGTGATCGTCTACACCGAATATCCGGGCCAGGCGCCGCAGGTGATCGAGGACCAGGTCACCTATCCGCTGACGACAGCGATGCTGACGGTGCCGAAGTCGAAGGTCGTGCGCGGCTTCTCGTTCTTCGGAGTCTCCTTCGTCTATGTGATCTTCGAGGACGGCACCGACATCTATTGGGCGCGCTCGCGCGTGCTTGAATTCCTCAATGGCGCCGCCTCGCGCCTGCCGGCCGGCGTGACGCCGACGATCGGACCCGACGCCACGGGCGTCGGCTGGGTCTACCAATACGCGGTGATGTCGAAGGAGCTGAACCTCGCCGACACCCGCACGATTCAGGATTGGAATCTGAAATTCGCTCTCGCCAAGGCCGAGGGCGTCGCGGAGGTCGCTGGAATCGGCGGCTTCGTCAGGCAGTACAACGTGATCCTCGATCCGCAGCGGATGCGCGACCGCGGCATCACTATGCAGAGGATGCGCGAGGCGATCCGCGCCAGCAATGCCGATGTCGGCGGCCGCACCGTCGAGCTGTCCGAATTCGAATACGTCATCCGCGGCAAGGGCTACATCAAGGATGTCAACGACCTCGGCAATATCGTGCTCAAGACCAATAACGGCACGCCGGTGCTGCTGCGCGACGTCGCCCGCGTCGAGATCGGCCCTGACGAGCGGCGCGGCATCGCCGAGCTCAATGGCGAGGGCGAGGTCGCCAGCGGCATCGTGCTGCAGCGCTTCGGGGTCAACGCGCTCGACGTCATCGAGAACGTCAAGAAGAGTTTCAAGGAGATCGCGACCAGCCTGCCGAAATCGGTCGAGATCGTTCCGGTCTACGACCGCTCGAACCTGATCAACGCCGCCATCGATACCTTGAAGCACACGCTGCTGGAGGAGAGCCTCGTCGTCGCCCTTGTCTGCATCGTGTTCCTGCTCCATGTCCGCAGCGCGCTGGTCGCGATCCTGATGCTGCCGGTCGGCGTGCTGATGGCATTCGGCGCGATGAAGCTGCTCGGCATCGGCTCCAACATCATGAGTCTCGGCGGCATCGCCATTGCGATCGGCGCCATGGTGGACGCCGCCATCGTCATGATCGAGAACGCCCACAAGCATCTCGAGCGAGCCAGGCCCGGGCAGTCGCGCGTCTCGATCCTGATCGACGCCGCCGCCGAAGTGGGTCCGGCGCTGTTCTTCAGCCTGTTGATCATCACCGTTTCCTTCATGCCGATCTTCACGCTGGAATCCCAGGAGGGCCGGCTGTTCAGCCCGCTCGCATTCACCAAGACCTTTGCGATGGCGGCCGCTGCGCTACTGTCGGTCACGCTGGTGCCGGCGCTGATGGTGATCTTCGTCCGCGGCAAGATCGTTCCGGAGCACAAAAATCCGATCAACCGCTTCCTGATCTGGATCTATCGACCCGTCATCAAGGGCGTATTGCGCGCCAAGATGCTCGTCGTTCTGCTTGCGCTCGCCGTCCTCGCTGTGACGGTCTGGCCGGCGCGACAGCTCGGGACGGAATTCATGCCGAACCTGAATGAAGGCACCCTGCTCTACATGCCGACGACGCTGCCCGGCATCTCCGTGACCAAAGCCGCCGAGCTGATGCAGATGCAGGACCGCATCATCCGCTCCTTCCCCGAAGTTTCATCGGTCTACGGCAAGGCTGGCCGCGCCGCGACCGCGACCGACCCGGCGCCGACCGAGATGTTCGAGACCATCGTCAACCTGAAGCCGAAGGAACAGTGGCGGGTGGGCGTCACGGTCGACAGCCTGATCGCGGAGATGGACAAAGCGTTGCAATTCCCTGGTGTCTCCAACGCCTGGACCATGCCGATCAAGGCGCGCATCGACATGCTCTCGACCGGCATCCGCACGCCGATCGGCGTGAAAGTTGTTGGCACCGACCTGGTCGAGATCGATCGTCTCGCCAGGCAGATCGAGCAGGTGCTCAAAGCCGTGCCGGGGACGTCGTCGGCCTATGCCGAGCGCGGCATCGGCGGCTATTATCTCGAAATCACCCCGGACCGCACGGCGCTGGCGCGTTACGGCATGTCGGTCCAGGACGTGCAGGATACGATCGCGACCGCGCTGGGCGGGCAGACGGTGACGACGACGGTCGAGGGCCGGCAGCGCTTCACCGTCAACATGCGCTATCCCCGCGATCTCCGCGACAATCCGAAAGCGATCGGAAGCGACATCCTGGTGCCGATGCCGGCGGGAGGCGCGGTGCCGCTCGGCGAGGTCGCGACGATCCAGCCGGCGCGTGGGCCGACCTCGATCCGGACCGAGAACGGACAACTTGCGACCTACATCTATGTCGACATCCGCGACCGCGACCTCGGCGGCTACGTCGCCGACGCGCAGCGCGCGGTGCAGGCGAGCATCCAGTTTCCGGCAGGCTATTATGTGATCTGGAGCGGCCAGTACGAATATCTCGAACGCGCGATGGCGCGGTTGAAGATCGTCGTACCGGCGACCCTCCTGATCATCTTCCTGCTGCTCTACCTCAACTTCCGCTCGGTCGCCGAGACCGTCATCGTGATGCTGTCGTTGCCGTTTGCGCTGGTCGGCGGCCTCTGGCTGATGTGGCGGCTCGGCTTCAACCTCTCGGTCGCGGTCGCGGTCGGCTTCATCGCGCTCGCCGGCGTCGCCGCCGAGACCGGCGTCGTGATGCTGATTTATCTCAACCAGGCGCTGGCCGAGATCAGGGAGCGTCGCACCGCCGAGGGACGCATGTTGACCCGGAGCGACCTCCGCGACGCCATCATGGAAGGCGCAGTCGAGCGCGTCCGGCCGAAGATGATGACGGTGGTTGCGATCATGGCCGGACTGCTGCCGATCATGTGGAGCACCGGCACCGGCTCAGAGATCATGCAGCGGATCGCAGTGCCGATGATCGGCGGCATGGTCTCCTCGACGCTGCTGACGCTGATCGTGATCCCCGCGATTTTCGGCATCGTCAAGGGCTTTGGCTTGCCTCCTGAGGATCGGGACCAATCGCGACCGCCCGCCGCAGCGCCGGTGACGGCGAGCAAGGCGCGCGTTCCGGAACCAGCCGAATGATGCGAACGAGAGCGCGCGCCTGATCTCACCTCGCCAGCGGCTTCCCCGCCGTTTCGGGCGCCATCGCGATGAAGGGCAGGCCGACCACGTAGATCAGCGACAGCAGCGAGATCGCGAGCGGATAGCTCCCGGTCTTCGCGGCGAGCGCGCCGATCAGGGTCGGACCGGCCGCGCCCAATACACGCCCCATGCTGAAGGCAAAGCCGGAGCCGGATCCCCGCAACGCGGTCGGAAACATCTCCGGCAGCCAGATCGTGAACAGGCCAAACACACCGTTGGTGAAGAAGCCGAGCACGGGAAGCAGGACCAGGAACAGCGCGAAGTTGTCGAGACGCGCGATGGCGATCTCGTAGCTCGCCACCACCGAGATCAGCGAACCCATGAAGAACAGCACCGCCGTCCGGCGGCGGCTCGCGAGATATCCGGTGATCCATGGCATCAGCAGGCAACCGATCAGCGTGCCGACATTGGTGATGAGACCGGCCACCGCGCCCATCTGCTGCGCATGGGCTGGCATCGCGCCCGCCGCGGTGAGCTTGGTAATGATAACCGTCGGCGCCCAGAAGTTGGATGACCACAGGCCGAAGATGATGCAGGCCATCATCAGCGCGGCCGCCCAGGTGGTGCGCGCCTGCGCGCCCGAGAACAGCTCCGCCACGGAGGTCTTCGTCTTGGACGCGCGGCTGCGGGCGGGCTCGGGAATGTTGCTGCGCAGGTACGCGATCAACAGCGCCGGCAGGATGCCGAGCAGGAACATGCCGCGCCAACCGAGCAGGCTTCCGCCGATCAGCGTGACGGCGGCCGCAAGAAACAGCCCGGTCGGCGTTGCCGTGTGCAGCCAGCCGGCCAATCTCACCCTTGTGTGTTCGGGCACGGATTCCTGCAGCAGCGGCGTGCCCGCCGCCCATTCACCGCCGACGCCGAAGCCCGCCATGAAGCGAAACAGAGCAAACATGACGACGCCGGTCGCAAGCCCGCACAGTGCCGTGAACAACGAATAGACCAGCACCGTCCAGCACATGATCCGGACGCGGCCATAACGATCAGCCGCCCAGCCCCAAACCATCGAACAGGCCCAGCCGAGCATGAAGATCGAGAACAGGAGGCCGCCATAGATGCCGATATTGGCGTGGCTCGCCTCAATCCCGCTCGCCGGCAACAATTCCGAGAGCGCGCCGACCAGGATGTAGCTGTACATGGAGGAGTCGAAGCCATCGAGCATCCATCCAAACCAGGTCGCCCAGAACACTTTCCAGGGCGATACCGCCTCACCCTCCGCGACTTCCGACGCGATCGTCTCAACGGTACTCTCGGTCATGTTTCCTCCACGTTTCTTTTTCGCCAGGAGACTATGCCGGCGTTTGCAGGATGCGACATCTCCGACAAATGGGACGGAGGCATCTTGTGGGAGAATGGCCGCGGGCTGCGGCGCCGTGCGCAAGTCATCGTCATTCTGGGGCGATGCGCAGCATCGAACCCGGAATCTCGCGCCGCAATTTCGAGATTCCGGGTTCGCCGCTAGCGCGGCGCCCCGGAATGACAGTAGAAGATTGCAACCAACGCTACGCTCGTCGCGTTCGTTGTATGATAGATACAAAGCTGCAAGCGAGAGAGGCGGACGGACTGTGCGACGGATTGAAGATCAAGGTTTCCTGCTGCTGCTGTTCGTCGTCACCCTGGCGTTCGCCTGGATCCTGCAGCCGTTCTATGGCGCGGTGCTCTGGGCCATCGTGGTGGCCGTCATCTTTGCGCCGGTCAACCGGAGGATATTGAGATCGGTGGGCGGA
The DNA here is from genome assembly GCF_043638955.1 of Bradyrhizobium sp. 31Argb. Lineage (NCBI taxonomy): Bacteria > Pseudomonadati > Pseudomonadota > Alphaproteobacteria > Hyphomicrobiales > Nitrobacteraceae > Bradyrhizobium > Bradyrhizobium sp. 31Argb. Next base: position 12,462 of record NZ_JBEGDB010000070.1, read on the forward strand.
AGGGAGACCCTCGCCGCCTCGATCACGGTCCTGCTTATCATCGCGATGGTGCTGCTGCCGCTCGCGATCATCGCGACCTCCCTGGCTCGGGAAGCTGCCGGTCTCTACGCAAAGATACAGTCCGGGGAGTACAACTTCTCCGGCTACGTCCAGCGGGTTTTCGATGCGCTGCCTGCGTGGGCGACCGGCTGGCTGGATCGCTTCAACCTGGGCGATCTTTCGGCCCTGCGCGAAACGTTGACGTCCGGCCTCATGAAGGGCGGCCAGGTTCTGGCGCCTCAGGCGCTCAGCATCGGGATGAACACATTCGACTTCGTGATCAGCCTGGGCATCATGCTGTATCTTCTGTTTTTCCTATTGCGCGACGGTAAGGCAGTGGCGGACCGGATCAGGGAGGCTGTTCCTCTCGAGGCCGATCGGAAGTCCGCGCTGTTCACGCGCTTCGCCGATGTCGTCCGCGCCACCGTCAAGGGTGGCGTGCTGGTCGCGATGGCCCAGGGCGCGCTCGGCGGACTGGCGTTCTGGTTCTTGGGTGTTCACGCGCCGATCTTGTGGGCCGTGCTGATGGCCTTCCTGTCGCTGCTGCCCGCGATCGGCGCCGGGCTGGTCTGGATCCCCGTTGCCATCTATTTCCTGGCAACCGGCGCCATATGGCAGGGCCTCGGGCTGATTGCCTATGGCGTGCTCGTCATCGGCCTGGTGGACAATGTCCTGCGTCCATTCCTGGTCGGCAAGGGCACCAAGCTCCCCGACTACGTCGTGCTGATTTCCACGCTGGGCGGCATCGAAGTCTTCGGTTTGAACGGCTTCGTCATCGGCCCACTGATCGCCGCCATCTTCATGGTGAGTTGGGACATCTTCGCCACCTCAAGGCGGACGTCAGGGAATGACGCGTAGAACGGGTAGAGCGCAGCGAAAACCATCCTACGGATTTCGCGATTTTCCGCTGTCATTCCGGGGCGCGCGAAGCGCGCACCCGGAATCCATTTCTCCGCCTGCGTCTGCAGCCCGATGGATTCCGGGCCTGCGTGCTCCGCACGCATCCCGGAATGACGCCAGACGACAGACAATTCGCTCACAGCCTGTACGTTCTCCTACTCCGCGGCCACAGCGATAGGCACCACCCTCTCGTCACCCAGTCCGGCAAACCGTCGCAAGGCTTCGGCCATCCGCGCACGCCCGCTGACGCCGGTGATGATGACGTCGACCATGGTGAAGGAACAGTGGAAATGGCCGCGGGCGTTGAGCTGCTCGACCGGCACACCGGCAGCAGCGAGCGCTTCGGCGTACGCCATGCCCTCGTCACGCAGCGGATCGAACTCGCAGGTCACCACGAAGGCTGGTGGCAAACCCTCGAGCTTGCCGCGTAGCGGCGAGACGCGTGGATCGGTCCGATCGCCGGGCGAGCAATAGAGGTCCCAGAACCAATACATCAGCGAACGCGTCACGAAGTAGCCCGTCGCATTGTCGACGTAGGACGGCCGATCGAACGTGCAGTCGGTAACCGGGGTCAGCAGGAGCTGTCCCGCGATCTCAGGGCCGCCGCGATCGCGCGCGAGCTGGCAGGTGACGGCCGCGATGTTGCCGCCGGCGCTCCAGCCGGCGACCAGCACGGGTCCCGTCCCGCCCAGCTCGGCCGCATGCTCGGCAATCCAGCGTGTCGCGGCAAAGCCGTCCTCCGCCGCCGTCGGGAAGCGGTGCCATGGCGCATGCCGATAGCCGACGCTGACGAAGATCATTCCGCTTCGCCGGCACATGTCGCGGCAGAACGGATCGTCCGATTGCTCGTCGCCCAGCACCCAGCCGCCGCCATGGAAATAGACCACGATCGGATGCGGTCCCGGCGTCGCCGGCCGATAGAGACGATAGGGCAGCGGACCGTCATTGCCGGGAAGTGTGCCGTCGACGATCTCGCCGACCGGCCGGCCCGCGGGACGGCCCTTGTTGAACTCGTCGAGGAAGTCGCGCGCGCCCTGGGCACCGAGCTGTTCGATCGGCGGCAAGTTCATATCCGCGAGCATGCCGAGCACGAGCCGCACATCCGGTTGCAGGCGTACGACCTCGCCGTCATTGCATTGCTCTGCAACGTTGGGGCCGGTGAGCCTGAAGCCGAGCATGCCGCGGCTGACGATCTCGCTGCAGATGCTGCGATACGGGCCGACGCCGCCGGTATAGGGCATCACGCCGCGCGCCTTGCCTGGAACGTTTGCGCCCGTGTACCAGGTATTGGCGAGCCGATGCAGCGTGACCATCGAGCAGTCGACCATGTGCCGCGTCCAGCCGGCCTGCGCCGTCTCGGTGGCCTCGATGGTGGTGAAGCCCGCCTCCCGCAGCGCGATCAGCCGGTCGACCACCCAGTCGATGTGCTGCTCGATCGACACCGCCATGTTCGACAGCACCGACGGGCTGCCCGGACCCGTGATCATGAACAGATTGGGAAACTCTGCGACGGTCAACCCGAGATAGGTCTGCGGTCCCTGAGCCCAGACGTCGGACAGCGATTTTCCATGACGTCCCGTGATCGGATGCACGGCCTTGATGGCGCCGGTCATGGCGTCGAAGCCGGTGGCGAACACGATCACATCGAGATCGAAGCTGCGCGTGTCGGTCGTGATGCCGGAAGCCGTGATCTCCTTGATCGGCTCCTGCCTCAGGTTGACCAGCGTGACGTTGGGACGGTTGTAGGTGGCGTAATAGTTGGTATCGAGACAGGGACGCTTGGCTCCGAACGGATGATCGTGCGGGGTAAGCGCCTCGGCCGTATCGGAATCCTTCACGACTGCGCGGATCTTTTCGCGGATCAGGTCGCTGACCAGCGCATTGCCATCGACGTCCACGCCCTGGTCGGCCCAGAGCTGGGTGAGGATGTGGACGAGATCGCCGGCGGCCCACGCCTGCTCGAAGCGCTCGCGCCGCTCGGCATCGCTCAATTGCCAGCTCACGACGGTCTGCTGCGGATAGGGCACGCCGGTGAGCGACCAGCGCGCCTGCTCTCGGTAGCCGGCACAGTCGCCCTCCAGCATCGCAAGCCGATCCGCCGGCCGAGGGCCGTTGTGCGCGGGCAATGCGAAGTTCGGCGTGCGCTGGAAAACCGTGAGGTGTGCGGCCTGCTCCGCGATCAACGGGATCGACTGGATTCCCGACGATCCCGTGCCGATGACGGCAACGCGCTTGCCGGCGAGATTGACGCCCTCATGCGGCCAGCGGCTGGTGAAATAGACGTCGCCCTTGAACTCCTTGACCCCGTCGATCTCCGGCGGTTTGGGCGCGGAGAGACAGCCCGTGGCCATGATGTAATAGCGGCAGGAGACGGCCGCGCCATTGTCCGTCGTGAGCAGCCAGCGCTCCGCAGCCTCATCCCACGTCGCCGCCGTGACCTTGGTGCCAAAGCGGATATGGCGCCTGAGATCGTAACGATCGGCGACGAAGCCGAGATAGCGCAGGATTTCAGGCTGGGTCGCATATTTCTCCGACCATTGCCACGCGCGCTCCAGTTCCGGATCGAATGTGTAGCTGTAGTCGATGGTCTGAATGTCGCAGCGGGCGCCGGGATAGCGGTTCCAGTACCAGGTGCCGCCGACGTCGCCGGCCTCCTCCAACGCCACCGTGGTGAAGCCGGCCTTGGACAACCGATGTAAGAGATAGAGGCCCGCAAACCCGGCCCCTACCACTGCGACGTCGACCTGTTGCGCCGTGCCGTTTGTCGCCTCTGAAGCACGTGCTGCAACCATTGCGTCTGGCATGCCATCCTCCCGTGCATTTGATTTTTCATGAGGCTACATCTCCTTCCCCCGGTCTGTCATCGGACAATTCAATCTTTGGTTGGTGCGCTGCAGCTACTCTTTGTTCTTGTTCGGAAACAGCCGGGCGCGGATGCGAGACCCTCATGGTGAGGAGCGCGTCTTCGCGCGTCTCCGGACGATGCTTCGCATCGCCTTGAGAACCATGAGGCCACGATCTCACCCGGAGCCCATCCCTCGAGACGGCCGCTGTGCGGCCTTCCTCGGGGTGAGGGAGAAGTCGTGGCCCGAAATGGAACGTTGACGAACGTGCGCGGAACCGTCCCGCCGAAGCCAACGCCGTCAGCGAGCCCGGCGCAGCATCGGGAACAGCGGCGGCGATGCCCCGACCTGGATCGTGCCGAGGACCTCGAAGCCATGTCGCTGATGCAGCGGGATGTTAGCCGGGTTGGTGGATTCGAGATAGGCCGCAACATGATCCCGATCGAACAGCCGAACGGCGTCCCCCAGCAGCGCCCCACCACGGCCCTTGCGTCGATGCGCCGGATCGACACCGATCAGCGGCAGATACCAATGAGCTTCCTTGGGATGATAGGCCGCCATCCCTTCGAAAACGGCAGCCATCTCGGACTCTCGCCCGGCCGGCATGGTCGCTGCAAGCGCCGCCTCGTCGGGTTCGATGCCCGGCGGCAGCCACAGTGCCACGCCTGCATAGTCGTCGGCACAGCGCGCCGTATCCTGCTCAAAGGCGCGGCCGCCGAATGCGCGCACCAGCGCCGGGAAAGATGCGAGGTACTGATCCGGATCCGGATAGGCCCAACGCGTCACCGGATCGGCGCTGAAGGCAAGCACCAGAACGGAAATGGCCCGCTCGATATCGGCGGGCGCAACAGCAGTTACGACGGGACCAGAAACTGCGTTCGCCGGACTCATCACATGACCTCCATCCCGGCTCCATTGCCGGGTTCAAGACCAGGATCGAACCACAAATCTGGGGCGTCAATCGGGAGAGGCGGTCAACAAGACGTGCGCTGGCGGTTCGTCCCTGAAACGCATCGGCGACGCGGAAAGCCGCATCGCCGATGGCCTCGCCAAGGATTCAGAAACTGACCGTCAATCGGCCGTTGATCGAGCGCCCCGGCCCTTTGACATTGTAGCCGTAGGCTGCCGACGACCCCATCATCGAGACCACCCTGTAGTCGACCAGATCGGCGCCGCCGAGCGGCAGGTAGTAGGTCTGATCGAACAAATTGTCGACGCCGAGATCGATCCGGACGTGCTGCCATTGGTAGCCGGTGCGGAGATTGACCAGCGCATAGGAAGGCGTCGTCAGTTCGTTGTGAACCTGGCTGACCTGATCCTTGGAGCCAACGAGCTGCAGTTCGATGCCGTTGGTCCAGCCACCAATGACGTGATCGAGCGCAAGCTTCGCGTTGATCGGCATCACGTGGTAGAGGTCGATGCCGTCCTGCCGCTGGCCACGCACATAGCCGACCGTTCCGCGCAGCTCGCCCCGGCCGTAGCTCGCATTGTCCCACAAAGCGAGACGGCCTTCGAGGTTCACGCCATACAATGTGGCGTCGTGGTTGGCGAAACGCAGATAGACGAAGCCACTGCTGGCCGTGAGGTTATCCGGATTGTTTGCAAGGCAACTGCCGGTCACGCAGCGATCGACGTCGATATAGTCCTGGACGTAGCTCGCATAGGCGGTGACGCTGAAGCTCCAGATCTTGTGCGCCGGATCGTGCCAACCGGCGGTGAAGCTGACCGTGTGCGCCTTTTCCGGCTTCAGGTCCAGATTGCCAACATAGCCATTGCCGTCTCCGAACCACCCGATCATCTGCATGGCCATGGCGTTGGTCGACCAGGCATAGCGTTCGTAGAGGTTCGGCGAGCGCGTCTTGCGCGCAAAGCCGAGTTCGTAATGGCTGGACTGATCGGGTTCATAGCGCACCAGGGCGGAGCCGTCGAAATGAACGTCGGTCCGAGCCCGGTCCTGGGCGTTGAATGCGGTGGCATCCGCGCCATACATCATCGCATTGTAGCCATGGACGTCGCCGGCGTTCATCCACACGACGTCGTTGCGCAAGCCGACGATCGTGGTCCAGTTGCGGTCCCAGTGCCGCTCCCATTCGGCGAAGGTGCCGACGCGGTCCCGCTGGCCGCCATTGATGTTGATGAAGGTGTTCGGTCCCATCATCATCGAGCCGGCAACGGGATTCCACCAGTCGTCAATCCGGTTGAGCGTCAGCTCGTTGCCGACCCGCAGCAGGTCGATGTTGGATGCCGCAAACGTGGCTTTCACGGCGTATCCGCCATCGATACCATCGGTGTCCATCGGCATGTTGCCGGTCTTGTCCGGCGCAATGAAGCCCATCGTGTGCCGGATCTGATGGACGAAGGCGCTGGCCTCGAGCTTGCCCCAGTCGAAGTCTCCTTCGTAACGGCCGTTGGCGTACAGGCCACGGTTGTAGACCATGTCCATGTACTGGTTGACGTAGCCCTGATAGGGGATGAACTGGCCGCCGACCTGGAACGTGAACAGGTTGCCAACGGTGCGCTTGGAAATGCTGAGCGCGTGGTTCTGGGTCTCATAGAGCGTCGATTTGATCGTGGTGCCGTCGCCCGCCTTGTAGTCGCCGGCGCGCACCCAGTCGCCGGTGTAGGTGACGCTGGTGTCGCGGTTGGCGAGCGTCGCGGTGGCGTCGACGCCGTAGGCATTGCCGTTGCTGCGGAAGAAGCCTGAGACGGTTGCGGTCGATAACCACCCGGACGGGTCATTCGCGAACACAGGAGGCGCGGTGGTGACATCGATGCGCGCCCCGATGTAGTCGCCGCCCGTGCTGACCGGCGCGATGCCGAGATAGGCCCGCATCTTGGCGATCATGGTGGGATTGACGAAAGACAGCGGCGGATTCATTTCGTTTGGGCATGCGGGGCTGATCAACATGCTGTTGATCGCGACCTGGATCCTGTCGGCGCCGAACCCGTTGATCGCGGGCAAGCTCGATACGCCGCCGGCGCCCCATACTGCGCCTCCCGGCAATTCAGTGACGAGCGAAGCCGAATCGCTGGTCGACAGGCCCCGATCGAACGCGGTCCGCGCCGTCACGGTTGCGTTGCCCGCAAGCTGCGGCGGATAGTCGAGCGGGCGCGGGGCTACCTCCGGGTGATGGGCCGCCGCGGGACTCGTCGGACGGCGCGCGTTCGATCGTTGATGCACGGAATTTCGTCGATGCGGTGCGGCAACGTCGACCGGGGGAAGCGTATGGGCCGTCTGCGCAGCGACGCTCGTTACGGCTGGCGGCGCCAGTGTGATGGTGGCGGTCAGCGCCGATGAAATGAGGGCACTGGACAGGTAGAGAGTGGATCGGCCGAGGCCGGACGAAGGCTTGCTCATGATGATAGGACTCGATGTGGCGCAGCATCGCCGCGCATAAGGGTGACGCCCCTGCCCGGCGATCAGGCCGGACAGGCAAACGAAATCGGGACATGCCTTCGCGCGCCGTCGAGGACAGCGATCGAACGGTCATGCTGGTTGAAGGAAAAGGCGTCGGGCTTCGATGGATTGTCGAAGCGGTGCCGCCGGCTCGCCTTACGAAATGGAAGGCGGTGCTCGCGCCTGCGTATTGGAGCCTGCGCGGGAGGCTACATGGGTCTGTCGGCGCGCGTGCCAGACCATCCGGACCGACTGCCGATATGGCGTCGCGAACGCGATGGCCTGCGGCGCATCAAATGACGCATTTGCCTGAGCCGCGCAGCAAATTAGACAAGCGATGCCATGCGCGCGTTGGCTGGTATCCCGATCGGCGCTCGCTGCCGACGCAGTTGAATCGCTGTGACAGATTTCAGCAAAGCCGACCGGGTCGGAAATGGCGATGGCCGCGGCCCAGCAGGTCGCGATCGGCGCCAGAATCTGCACCGCCAGCGCGATCAGAACGATCGGAAGAAATCTTTGCAATCGCTGCCGCATCAGCCCACCCGACTAAGTTCCTAGCACCCGAGGGTTTGAGTGTCGAGATAAGGCGGTTCAACCAGGCCGTTTCTTCATCGCGAACTTGTCCTGTCGCAAACTCGGCCAAGAGATAGCTTTGACGGGAGAAGCGCGGAACCGATCGGAACCATCCGATCAACGATCCGTCAGGATTGCCGACGCATCGCGGCGTCGATTGACATGGCCGGCAGCAAGGAGTTTATTTCGCTTTACGGGGATTAGGCGATCTCCCCGCGAGGCGACATGCCCAAGTATCGCGTCCTTAATGATGAGGGACGCAGCATGTCTTCATACACATCCATTTCCCCTGATAAGCTTTCGCGACTGATCGGCACCGCCGGTGCGCCTGTTCTGATCGACGTCCGCCTCGATGACGACTTCGCGGCGGACCCGCGCCTGATCCCGGGCGCGACCCGCCGCTCGCATCTCGATACCAACGACTGGGCACGAGAGCTGGCCGGACGGTCGGCCATCGTCATCTGCAACAAGGGCGAGAAACTCAGCGAAGGCGCCGCCGCCTGGCTCCGCCACAACGGCATCGCGGCGGAGATCCTGGAAGGCGGCCATCTCGCCTGGAAACAGGCGGAGCTGCCGACCGTGCCCGCCGACAGGATTCCGCAGCATGACGGGCGCGGGCGCACCGTCTGGGTAACGCGATCGCGGCCGAAGATCGATCGCATCGCCTGCCCCTGGCTGATCCGTCGTTTCGTCGATCCGGCCGCGGTCTTCCTGTTCGTCGCGCCTGCGGAAGTCGTCGCGGTGGCCGAGCGCTTCGCCGCCACGCCATTCGACATCGAGAACGTGTTCTGGAGCCACCGCGGCGAACTCTGCACGTTCGACGTGATGGTGGAGGAGTTCGGCCTGTCAACGCCCGCACTGGAGCGGCTGGCCGTCATGGTGCGCGGGGCCGATACCGCGCGCCTTGATCTTTCTCCGGAGGCGCCGGGCCTGCTCGCGGTCTCGCTCGGCCTGTCGCGCATGTACGACGACGACCTCGAGCAGCTCAACGCCGGTCTTCTTCTCTACGATGCCTTCTATCGCTGGTGCCGCGACGCGACCAAGGAGACCCATAACTGGCCGACCAGCAAGGTGAAGCCATGACCGCGCTCACCGCAGGCCAGAAAGCCGCTTCGCGCGAGGAGGCGCACGGCATCGCCTTTTCTGACGCGCTCGCGGTCTGGCTGCGCGTCGCGATCTTGAGCTTCGGCGGCCCGGCCGGGCAGATCGCGGTGATGCATCGCATCCTCGTCGAGGAGAAGAACTGGATTTCGGAAGCGCGCTTCCTGCATGCGCTCAATTACTGCATGCTGCTGCCCGGACCCGAGGCGCAGCAGCTTGCAACCTATATCGGCTGGCTCCTGCATCGGACCGTCGGCGGGATCGTGGCGGGAGGTCTGTTCATCCTGCCCGGCGTCATTGCCATCATGGCGCTGAGCTACATCTACGCCGCCTACGGCAATGTCGGCTTCGTCGAGGCGCTGTTCTTCGGCCTCAAGGCGGCCGTCCTCGCGATCGTGATCCAGGCGGTGGTCCGGATCGGCAAGCGCCCCCTTCGCAACCCGGTCATGATCGCAATCGCGGCGATCGCCTTCGTCGCGATCTTCTTCTTCGCCGCGCCGTTTCCCTTGATCGTCGTGGCTGCCGGCGTCATCGGCTACATCGGCGCCCGGCTCGGCAGGCCGGAATTTGCTGCTATCGAGCACGGCGGAAAGGATGCCGCCGTGCTCGACAGCCTACTCGACGAGATGGTCCCGGAGCACGTTCGGCCCAGCGCGTCCCGGGCGCTCCGCGTCGGCGCCATCTGGCTCGCGCTCTGGCTGGTTCCGGTCGCCGCGCTGCTCATTGGCCTCGGTCCGTCAAACGTCTTCAGCCAGATCGCGATCTTCTTCAGCAAGATGGCGATGGTGACGTTCGGCGGCGCCTATGCCGTGCTGGCCTATGTCGCGCAGCAGGCCGCCAACTATTATCATTGGGTCGAGCCTCGCGAGATGCTCGACGGCCTCGGCATGGCCGAGACGACGCCGGGACCGCTGATCATGGTCGTCCAGTTCGTCGGCTTCATGGCGGCATTCCGTGAGGCAGGCGGGCTGTCCCCGATGCTGGCGGGCACGCTCGGAGGATTGCTCGCGACCTGGGTCACGTTCACGCCCTGCTTCCTCTGGATCTTCCTCGGCGCTCCCTACATCGAGACCATGCGCGGCAACAAGGCGCTCGCCGGCGCACTCTCGGCGATCACCGCCGCGGTCGTCGGCGTCATCCTCAATCTCTCGATCTGGTTCGCGCTGCACACGATCTTCCGGCAGACTTTTCCGGTGCAAGGCTTCGGCCTCTTCTTCGATGCGCCGGCGCTGCGCAGCGTGGATTGGCCGGCGCTGGCGCTGTCGATCGCGGCCGCCACCGCGATCTTTCGTTTCAACATAGGGATGCTCGTCGTCCTCGCGGCGTCCTGCATCGCCGGCGTCCTGTTGCGCCTGACGGGCATCATCTGACCACGTGCGGAGGCCGGCAGGGATAACAGCGAACAACGGGCTGGAGGCACAACCTTGGAGCAAGGACCATGAGACGACTGATCTCCGGCGCCGCCCTTTGCCTGATGATGACGGGCGCGCTGTCGCCTGCCTATGCCCTGACGCAACAGGAACTCGTCGCGAAGCTCGAGTCCGCCGGCTATTCGCAGGTCGGTGAAATGAAATCGACCGCCGAAGGCATCGTCGTGAAGGCCGTCAAGGATGGCAAGGAAGTCCAGATCGTCGTCGACAGCAGCGGTCAAATCAAGGAGCGGCGGTAGAGCCGCGCACCGCGGCCGCAAGCCCAAGTATCCCGACTACACAAACTGCAACAAGAGGAGCCAATCCCCATGACCATGAAAACTCGCTTTGCCGCCATCGCCGCGGCCTTGCTGTTGCCGAGCTTTGCTGCGGCTCAGCCCGCCGATTGGAGCATCTTTGCGGAGCCGTTCATCTCGGAAGCTCACGCAGAGGCGATCGACTGGAAGAAGGTGGACGCAGCGCTCGGCAAGACCGCGACCGTCAGCGGCGAGGTCCATCGCTATGGCCTGCCGCGGTCCGATCTGCACGTCACCCTCGACGGCGTAACTATCAAGCCCGCGCTCGCGCTCGGCGGCTGGGTGGCCTTCGCCCCAATGGATGGTCAGGCGATGGTGATGGGCGATCTCGTCCTGCTCGAATCCGAGATCACGCCGGTCATGACGAAGCTCTTGAACAGCGGGCTGGACATCACGGCGGTCCACAACCACATCCTGCGCGCCTCGCCGGCGACGTTCTACATGCATGTCGCCGGGCACGGCGATCCGGCGAAGCTGGCTAGCGCGATCCACGAGGCGCTGTCGACCGGCAGCAAGACGCCGTTCGAGCCGCCGGCGACATCAGCCGGTCCGGCCCCCACCGTCGACCTCGACACTGCGAAGCTCGACGAGATCATGCACGCCAAGGGGAATGTCACCGGCGGCGTCGATCAGTTCACGATCCCGCGCCGCGAGCCGGCGACCGAAGCAGGCATGGCGGTCAGCCCCGCGATGGGCGGCGCCAACGGGATCAACTTCCAGCCGACCGGCGGCGGCAAGGCCGCCATCACCGGCGACTTCCTTGTCACCGGCGACGAGGTCAATCCGCTGATCCGAGCGCTGCGCGCCGGCGACATCGAAGTGACTGCGATCCACAGCCACATGCTCGACGAGCAGCCGCGGATGTTCTTCATCCATTTCTGGGCCAATGACGACGCGCTGAAGCTCGCCCGAGGCATCCGCGCCGCGCTCGACAAGACAGCCGTGGCGCAGAAGTGAGAACGGGGCCCATGGGTGCGCCCGCCGCGATTGGAGCGGGTCCATGATCTCCGCGGCCGCTACCGCTCACGATACGTCCCGCGAGCTCCTGCGCGTGGAAGACCTCGTTAAGCGGTATGGCCGGGAGGCGGCGGTCGCGCATGTCTCGTTTTCCGTCGCGACCGGGGAAATCCTTGGCATTGTCGGTCCGAACGGGGCCGGGAAGACGACCTTGCTGGAAGCGCTTGTGGGCCTGCTCGCGGCGGAGCAAGGTGCCGTGTTCTGGTGCGGAGAGGAATTGCCGCCGGCGCGGAGAAAGGAAGCGCTGTTCTATCTGCCCGACGGCATACGGCCCTATCAGGACCGGTTCGCGATCGACGTCATGACCTTCTTTGCGCGGGTCTACCGACGAACGGATGCACAGACGGCCGCAACGATCGCTGCCGTCGGATTGACGCCGGTCCTTGGCAAGCGCGTGCATGCGCTATCCAAGGGCTACAATCGCCGGCTGCTGTTGGGGATCGGCCTGCTGACACCGCACGACGTGCTGGTCATGGACGAACCGTTCGATGGCTTCGACATCAGGCAGACGCGAACCATCATCGACGTGATCCGCCAGGAAGCGGCGCGTGGACGCACCTTCATCCTCGCCATCCACCAGCTCGCGGACGCCGAGCGTGCCTGCGACCGCTTTCTGCTGCTAGCCGGAGGAAAGGTGCGCGGTGTCGGCACCCTCGGCGAATTGCGCGCGAAGACCGCGCTGGCGAGCAGTTCGCTGGAGGAGATTTTCCTTGCGCTCACCTGAACCATATCGCGCTCGCGAGGCGCCGCTCGCGCCGTTGCTCGCAAAGGAACTGGCCGAAATTGTCTGCGGCCGCGCGCTATGGACGATGCTACTCCTGGTCTGTCCATTGATCGGCTACAGCTTCGCTCAAGCCGTCTCGCTCTATGGCGAAGCGAGCGCATCGGCGCGGCAATCTCCGGTACTGGCGGCAAGCCTGTCGCCGCTCGACGGCGTCCTGGTGCCGACCTTCGGCGCGTTCTATGTCGCGGTCACGCTGCTGTTCCCATTCGTGGCGATCCGCGTGCTGGGTCAGGAGAAGGAATCGGGCGCGCTGCGCCTGTTGGTCCAATTGCCCTACCGATCCTCGACGCTCATTCTTGCCAAGCTGGGCGCCGTGCTCGTAGCCTGGACCCTGGTCAGCATCCCCACCGTTTCAGCACTCGCGATCTGGGCGATGATGGGCGGGCATCTTGCGGCGTCCGAGACCGTCAATCTCCTGTTCGGCCATCTGCTCTATGGCCTGCTCGTGGGCGCGATTGCACTATTTGCCGCGACCATTGCCGACAGCTCAGCCACTTCAGCCATCATTGCGCTGGCGGTGACGATCGGATCATGGGTGCTCGATTTCACCCTCGCCGGCCATTCCGGCCTCGCGGCCTTTGTCGCACAACTATCGCTGACGCAAGCGCTGCGCCCGTTCGAACAAGGCTTGCTCTCCGCCGGGCTGGTGCTCGGCGTGACCGGCGCAATCGCCGGCCTGTCCGCCCTCGCCTCCGTCTGGCTGCCGCCCGGCGTGCCAACACAAACCAAGTGCATGCGTTCCGTCCCATGCGTGCTCGCCACCTTGCTGGTGCTCGGTCTGGCGACGCAGATCAGGCAATCGGTCGATGTCACCGAGGACTGGCGAAACTCCTTCCCGGCTGCCGATGAGCGCCTGCTCGCCACGCTCCGATTGCCTCTGATCATCAAGGTCAATCTCGCACCCGAGGATCCACGCTACGCCGATCTGCAGCGCAACGTGCTGGCGAAGCTCGATCGCGCGATGCCGAACGTCTCGATCATCCTCGCCGGCAGCCATCGCGATGCCGCCAGCCAATCGGCCAACGATGCTTATGGCGAAATCGAATATTCCTACGGCGCCCGATCGGATATCAGCCGCTCGACCAGTCCGCGCGAAGTCCTGCCGCTGCTGTATGCCCTCGCTGGCGTGCAACCACCCGCGCCCGCTCGCGGTGATGAATATCCGGGCTATCCGCTGGTCGCCACGGCGGATGCGGCACTGTTCTGGTTCGTCGGCGGACTACCGCTGTTGATCGCGGGCGCGTGGTGGTGGAGCCGACGCCCGCCCGCCATATCACTGTTCAAAGGAGCTCAATCATGACCGTAGGAGGAAGCTTCAAGCCCGTCGCTGCGGCGATGATTCTCGCAGCGCTTGCGCTGCCGGCACTCGCTGGGCAGCCGACGAAAATCGACTTTGTCGACGAAACCATTGGCGCTGAGCCGAAATCGCTCGTACCGGTCGTCGGCATCTGGCGGATCGAGAACGACAGCGGCAACAAGGTGCTCGCGGTGGACGGCCGGCAGTGGAAGGAGGGAGAATCGTCTGCCGGAATCGCCGACAAGGCGCGCGCGCTTTATGGCGAGCGCTACGCGGAATTCCTCGACCGGGTCCAGGCCTATGCCTATTTCCCCTATGTGATCGCGCCCGACATCCAAGACTTCACCAATGGCGAGATCACAGTGCGCTTCCAGGGATTGTCCGGCCGCATCGATCAGGGTGCCGGAATCCTGTTCAACCTGAAGCCGAACGGCAACTACCTGACCGTCCGCGCCAATTGTCTGGAAAACAACCTCGTGCTCTGGAAGTTCGAGAACGGCAAGCGCTCGTCGGTCAAATGGGTGCGCAACACGCCGACCGCCACGCGCCAATGGCACGACCTCAAGGTCCGCATCATCGGCACAAAGGTCGAGGGCTATCTCGATGGCAAGCTCTATCTCGAGCACACATTGGCGCAGCCCGTCTCGGGCCGCGTTGGCCTGTGGTCGAAGGCCGATAGCCACGTACAATTCTCCGACTACACCGTCACGGCAGCCGACTGAGAAATGCGGTGAACGCGACAGACGAACGCATCATCGGCGGACGGAGGAGCGCGTTCCCATCAGGGAACCTAGGCGGCGACGCGACCGGCCTCCAACTGAAACTCCAAGTCCTCGATAAGCTGCGCCAACCGTTCGCGCGTAAACAGATCGGTCGGTTCCTGTGCCAGCCTTCGAGTTTGCGCAAGCTTCTGTTCCAACTCTTTACGCTCGCGGCGCAACATTTGGAGCTCCTTGCTATGTGGGCGAAGTTCGTCAAATTGATCAATAGAAGTTTACAACTTGTTAAAGCAGCGAGCGCCCCGCGTCGCGACGGATCGCGGCGATGGTGGTCACGCTGCTATTGCCCTTCGCCCCGTCATTGGCAGCAAATGCGTGCGTCGTAGACGTCTAATGGTGCGTTTGCCTGTGCGGGACACACTTCGGTGATGCCACTCATCGATAACAGCGGCGCTTCGGACTCCTGATAGAATTCGTCGGGAAGCGTTAGGTAAGCGCCATCCCATGATGGCGATCGTGCAAGAGGGAAGATGATGGCCAACGACCTCGCCGCGCGTGTTCAGGCCAATCAGCAGAAGCTGAGAGCTGAGTTGAAGTCCCACTATGACTTCATCATTTGCGGATCGGGGTCGTCAGGTTCGGTCGTCGCACGGCGTTTGGCGGAGAATGCCGACGTCAGCGTTCTCCTGCTTGAAGCCGGCGGCAGCGACGAGGTGCCCGACATCGTGGACCCATTGCGTTGGCCCGCCCTTCGCCGTGGCGAACACGATTGGTCTTTCAACGCGATGCCAAATCCGCGGTTGAACGGCCGCGCCATCCCGATGTCCATGGGCAAGGTGCTCGGTGGTGGATCCAGTATCAACGTGATGGTCTGGTCGCGCGGCCACAAAGCGGATTGGGATGACTTCGCGGCAGAAGCCGGTGATGACGGCTGGAACTATCAATCCGTGCTGCAGATCTATCGGCGCATCGAGGACTGGCACGGCGCACCGGATACGGCCCGCCGCGGGACGGGCGGGATGGTCTTCGTGCAGCCGGCGCCTGATCCGCATCCTCTCGCCGCCGCCATGCTCGAGGCCTTTGCGGCCGTCGGCCTTCCGACGTTTGAAGACCAGAATGGCGTGATGATGGAGGGGCATGGTGGTGCCGCCATCACCAACCTGTGCCTCCGCGATGGCCGACGGCAATCCATCTTCCGCTCCTATGTCTATCCCTTTATGGACCGCCCAAACCTCACGGTCCTGACGGGCGCGCTCGTCACTCATCTAACCCTGGCCGGCAAGCGAGTGACCGGCGTGGAGCTCGCGTATGCGGGTAAGGTGCGTCGCATCGGTGCCAGCGAGGTCGTGCTGTCGCTGGGCGCCGTTCACACGCCCAAGCTGCTCATGCAGTCCGGTATCGGCGACGAGGCCGAACTGAAACGCCTCGGCATTCCTCTTGTCCAGCATCTGCCCGGCGTTGGCCAGAACTTCCAGGATCACTTCATGGCGCCATGCGTCTGGGAAGCACCGGGGCCGATTGAACGCCGCAACAATTTGACGGAAGCGACCGCACTTTGGCGCAGTGACGCCGCGCTCGACGTGCCGGACCTGCAGACGCTCATGGTCGAGGCCCCCTATGCCAGTCCGCAGGTCGTCAAGGATCCGCTGCCGCCCGATAGCTGGTCGTTGACAAATGCGCTGCTGCACACCGCCAGCCGGGGCCGCATCCGCCTCACCGGACCCAATCCGGACGACCCCGTCGAGATCCATGCGAGCGGCCTCGACGATCCCGCCGATCTAAAGGCGCTGAAAACCTGCGTCGAGTTCTGCAGGGCTATCGGCAACTCGCCGGCCTTGCGACCTTTCACGAAAAGAGAACTCCTGCCGGGACCGGTCGACGATTCCGGACTGGAAACGTTCATCCGTAACGCGACGGTCAGCCACTCGCACCAAACCTGCACTGCCAAGATGGGTCGCGACGCCATGTCCGTGGTCGACCACGACTTGCGCGTTTACGGTCTCGATAATTTGCGGATCGCCGACGGATCGGTCCTGCCGCGCGTGACGACCGGCAACACGATGGCCCCTTGCGTCGTCATTGGCGAGCGCGCTGGCGAATTCCTGAAAGCCACTCACCGCCTCGGGCCATAGACGCGTTCCAGGCGTGCGCTATCTGGCAATCCGAACCGGCAGGGTCTCGTAGCCCTTGATGAAATTCGAATACACGCGCTTGGGTTCGCCGATCATCTCTATGCGCTCGAAGCGCTTCAGGATTTCTTCCCAGATGATCTTGAGCTGCAGCTCGGCTAGTCTGAGCCCGACGCAGCGGTGAATGCCAAAGCCGAACGACAGATGTCGGCGCGGCCGCTCGCGATCGATGATGAAGTCGTAAGGTTTCTCGATCACATCTTCGTCGCGATTGCCCGAGACGTACCACATGGCGACTTTGTCACCCTTCCTGATTTGCTTGCCGCGGAACCCGATGTCGGCAAGTGCCGTCCGCCGCATATGCGCAACCGGCGTCTGCCAGCGGATCACCTCCTGCACGAGACCATCGATCAAGGCAGGGTTGTTCCTGAGCTTCTTAAATTCAGCCGGATGCTGGTTGAGCGCATCGATGCTGCCCGACAAGGTATTGCGGGTGGTCTCGTTCCCGCCGACGATCAGGAGCAGCAGATTGCCGAGGAAGTTGCCCGGATTCACGTCGCGCGTGCCCTGGCTGTGCGCCAGTAGCGACAGCAGATCGCTCTTCGGCGGCTGATTGACGCGCGCTTCCCAGAGTCGGCTGAAATATCGCACGCATTCTCCGAGTTCAGCCTGCCGCTCGTCCTCGGTCGCGACGACGCCTCCAGGGCCCGGAATGGTCGTCGCGACGTCGGACCAGCGCGTCAGCTTGCGACGATCCTCCCAGGGGAAATCAAACAGCACGGCCAGCATCTGCGTCGTCAACTCGATCGAGACCCGGTCGACCCAGTCGAACACCTCATTGGTCGGCAGATTGTCGAAGCATTCGACTGAGCGCTCGCGGATGCCGATTGCGAACCGTTCGAGATGTGTTGACGTGAATACTGGAGCTATCGTCTTGCGCTGAGCGGTATGGCGCGGAGGATCCATGCTGATGAAGCTCTCGCGGCGCAGGTCGGGTGTCACGTCGACCAAGGTGATGCCGCCAAGCGCCGAGGCCGAGGAGAACACCGCATGATTGGTTTCGACATCGATGATGTCGTCGTATTTGGTGATGGACCAATACGGGCCGAACATGCTGTCGCTGGTGTAGTGGACAGGATCTTCCTTGCGCAGCCGGTCGAAGTAGGGCCAATGGGTATCGGAGCGGAACAGCTCCGGATCTCCAGGATCGAACTCTTCCAGCGGCAGCGAGAGAGCCCGCTGTCGGGCGCTGTCATCTCGGCTGTCTCGAATAGGATCGGGTGTCCTGCGCATAGCCGGCTCCTTGTCGATCGTTTCCTTTTTCTTCTGCGGAGCGTCTGATCTTCTGCGGAGTGTTTGATGGGCACGAATCAAATCCGTTTGTCTGCATCTCGCTATTCGCGCCGGTTTTCGTGATGCAATTCGTTGATGCGCAATTGCGCGTCACGGCTCGATGCTGCGCATCGCCCCGGAATGACGGTCTCCGTCATTGCGAGCGAAGCGAAGCAATCCACGCCTCCACAAGCGGTGCTATGGATTGCTTCGCTCTGCTCGCAATGACGATGTGGCGACTTTGGGTGCGACAAATCAACCCGACGGGCAAATCAGCCAAAAGTCTGTCCAGCCTTCGCACGAAAAATATTCCGCTTTCGCCGTCGGGCAAATCAGTGATTTAACTCCGCGCGTCTCACCCGAGAGAGGGGCGGCTCGCGATCGTCACGAACGTTGCGGTGAGATGCGGTGGACGTGATGCGTGCGACTGACGAGCGCGCGTAGTGCGGACGGCGAAGTCGTGTGGTCCTGGCGCCCCGACGCTGGCGCTAAGTCCTGGGGGATGGAAACATCCCTAAGGGTGACGGTGGCAAGAAAGCCCGGTCACCGGGGAGAGCACGAAGGAAGCCGTAACACCATCGCGCAGGGAAAGCCGGAATGCTTCGGTTGAACCTGTGGTCCTACCCCCGTGCTTTTTGTTGCACGGGACCCATGGGTGCAACCGGCACCCGGCTTTCCCTGCGCCCTCTGATTTCGAGAGGGTGGAAAGTGAAGCAAAGCTCGGACGCAACGCGCCGCGAGAATGCGGACTCGCATTTTTTTGTGACGCGGCAGCAGGCGATACCAATAATCCTTCTGGGCCGTGCGATGATAGATGAAACGATAGATTGACTCATGGCTGACGACCACGCGACCATGCTCCAGCGCCAGTCGGCCTGCGATCTGCTCTGGGGAATGTCCCATCGCAAGGCCTTTGCCCACGCGGTCCCGCAGGTCTGGCTGGCGCGCCAGCTTGAAGCGGCAATCCCATCGTCGCCGGCGCTCGGTCAGGTGTTGCGCCCGGACCGGCTCGTAGCCGCCCGCCCAAACCTTGGTCGGCCGGGAGTTGCGCCGCAGTTCCCGACTGATCGTCGACGGCGCCCGGCCAAGCGCAGACGCAATTTGGTTCTGAGATCTACCGCCTGCATGCAGGCGGTAGATCTCAACGCGCTCTTCAAGGCTGAGCTGGCCATAACACCGTCCCATCGCCACAACACCTTAGCAGGTGTTGCACTTGTGTCGTGAACCCAGGGGGCATCCAGTATCCGGGGGCTTCTCGGCTCAAGCACGACCGCCTCTGGAATACTGGATCGTCCGCCTTGGCGGACGATGACAACGGAGAGCTGTTTGACATTTGAATCAGCTGTAGGGTGGGCAAAGCGACTTGTCCGCCGTAGCTCAACGAGCGAAGGCGGAAGCGTGCCCACCATCGCGAGCACAGCGCTAGATGGTGGGCACGGCGCAAGTGCGCCTTTGCCCACCCTTCTGTAACGGGCCTGGATCAGTCAATCCCTTTTGCGTCATCCGCTCGCCGGGGTCTCGCTTCTG
>NZ_JBEGDB010000707.1:0-534 GCF_043638955.1 Bradyrhizobium sp. 31Argb
TCCACGATCTTCGAATCATGGTTGCCCATGGATTCAGAATCCTCAGTCAATTACAACTGTAATGCTAGGGTCTGTTGAGATTCAGGATTCACAGATTGGAATGTCCGTGATTCAAGCTCCGAAAGGAGCTTGGCATGCACCGATTCGTTTTGACGGATGCCCAGTGGGCGAAGATGGAGCCGCTTTGTTTGGGCAAGCCGACCGATCCCGGTCGCACAGGGGGTGACAATCGTTTGTTCCTCGAGGCCGTGCTGTGGATCGCCCGCACGGGCAGCCCATGGAGAGATCTGCCGCCGACGTTTGGCAACTGGAACACGGTGTTCAAGCGCTATCGCGATTGGGTGAAAGCCGGCGTTTTCAGGCAGATTTTCGACGCCGTATCGGATGATCCAGACATGGAGTTCGCCATGGTCGACGCGACAATCGTCAAAGTTCACCGCCACGGGCAGGGAGCAAAGGGGGACCAAAAATCAGGCCATCGGCAAATCGAAGGGCGGCTGGACCACCAAAATCCTCGCGCTGACCGACGCGCTT
>NZ_JBEGDB010000708.1:0-531 GCF_043638955.1 Bradyrhizobium sp. 31Argb
GAATCCGCCAACAACCTGCCCGTTCCATCCAATTCAACCCGCGCCACGACGCAGGTTTCATGGAATCGGTCGTCTAGCGATCGACGAACTGCATCTTGACGGTGTGATCATCGGCGGCGGCTCGGCAGGCTGGTTCTTGCTAATCGGCTGCGGGCACTAGGCCGCAGATCTGGCTGTGTCCGCTAGCCCCTTTGAGGCCTGCACATCGGCCACTCTTTCGATTCCTGGAAGCTGCCACTCGTCTGGACAGCCAGTCATATTGGTAACTTGTCGACACCGACTTCGATGGTTACTCTGTTGGTTGCGGTCCAAGGGTGACTCTCATGGCTGATCAACGTCCTGCTCCCATCTTCGTTGCGGATTCCGTGGGTTTGGATTTTCTGAACACGCTCGCAACTCCTTTGGATATTGAGGTTGAGTGGCTCGGATCGGGCGAGGGCCTGATTTTATGGCTTCTCGTATTGCCTCACCTGAGGATGTTACTTTCGCTTGACGGATGTAGCTCCGACTGTCGGCCGGTCCGAGGTTGCG
>NZ_JBEGDB010000709.1:0-526 GCF_043638955.1 Bradyrhizobium sp. 31Argb
TCGCCTACGTGATCTACACCTCGGGATCCACAGGCACGCCCAAGGGCGTCATGGTCGAGCATCGGAGCTTGGTCAATCTGGGGCTGGCTCAGATAACGCTTTTGGGCGTTTGTTCAAACAGCCGAATAGTGCAGTTTGCCTCCTTTGGTTTTGATGCGAGTGCTTGGGAAATTATAATGGCGTTTGGCTCGGGAGCCGCATTGCATTTGCCTGCGGATGAGCTCTGTCAAGCGAGCACCAAGCTATCGGATTATCTTCGAAGCGAAGCCATCACTCATGCAACGTTGCCTCCAGCCTTACTTCAGCAAAGCAAGCATGTGGAATATTTGGCGTCGCAAGCTCTCATTCTTGCCGGAGAGCTGCCGAAGGCTGAACTCATCCGACGCCTGCCTGCTGCATCTATTGTCAACGGCTATGGACCGACCGAAACGACAGTTTGTGCGACGACCTGGAGTTGCCCGGCTGAGTTTGATGAGGCCATTGTCCCGATTGGCCGTCCGATTGCGAACACGCGGGTGTATCTGCT
>NZ_JBEGDB010000710.1:0-526 GCF_043638955.1 Bradyrhizobium sp. 31Argb
GCGGGCTGCTCACGATCGTCTGAATTCGGCGCTCATGATCGCGCGAAATCGCTGCTCACCATCAGTGAAATATGCAGTAAGCGACGTCCACGTCCCATTAGCAAAGGTTTGGAGGGACGGATTGCAACGCGTTGGCGCAACGGACTGCAAATCGGTTGATCAACGCGTTGCAAATCGTTGAGGTCGCGACTGTGGCGGCAGCTGCGGAGAATTAGGAGGTGCGGGCGAACGACCAGGGCAAGAGTTCGTCGATCCGCGACTGCGGGTGACCGGTTGCGATCGCTTCGAGTGTCGCTTTCATCCAGGCGTAGGGCTCCACGCTGTTGATCTTGCAGGTGGCGATGAGCGAAGCTATGCGGGCCCATGAACGGCCACCTTCGTCGTGACCTGCAAATAAACTATTTTTGCGCGTCAGCGTCAGCGGTCTGATTTGATTTTCGACCGGGTTGGTATGTGTGCCTTGCAAGGCGCACTGTTCTCCCTGGTGGAAACCCAGGCCGGCTAACTCTCGCTCCAGCCGGAAGTA
>NZ_JBEGDB010000711.1:0-517 GCF_043638955.1 Bradyrhizobium sp. 31Argb
AAAACGAATCGTTCCATCCAAAGCTTGAATCACAGCCAAGCACGAATGAGAATCCTGAATCCCAACAGACCCTAGCCAAAGCGGAGTGGTGGCTCCCCTAACCCCGATGCGGCGAAAGGTTCATGACGCGGTAAGCAGGTCGCAGCCAGCGCACGGCTATGACGTGGTTGCCGTAGGTCTTCTCGGCATATCGCGTGCCGGTCCTCGTTGATGACGATTTCCTCTGGCCGCTGCTTGAGTCCAAGCCGAAGCGTAATCGCGGCCACCCGAGCCCGCGAGGCGAGGGGCATCCCCTTCCTTCGGAACGTTGCGGGCGGGGCAGGCGCTCCGGCGCCTTCGCAGCCGCAAGCGTGCTCACCTTCCCACGGCCGGTCCTGGTGGTTCTCACAAACCCAACCGCTGTCCTCGCAGAGAAGGCACTTCATCCTCTCTATGCAGCTTGTAGCGCGTCGATCTGGATGGGAAGGCGCGGCAATCTGGATGACGAGTCAGTGTCGCAGCGAGGTGATGATTGCCG
>NZ_JBEGDB010000712.1:0-514 GCF_043638955.1 Bradyrhizobium sp. 31Argb
TGACCCCATGGGGTCAGTCCGCTGACCCCGCAAACCTCTCACAGAGGCGCTCTTACACAAAACTTCTGACACTCCCCCCCGAGGCGACGTCGAGCGCGGCAAACAGCGAGGTCGTACCGTGCCGCACATAGCCGTGCGTGCGCCGTTCCGGCACGCCAGGCATCATCGGCAAGACCGGCTGCTCGCGATCGAGCGCCTGAATCTGGCTTTTCTCATCGATGCTGAGGACGAGCGCACGGTTCGGTGGGGATAGATAAAGGCCGACGATATCGCGCACCTTGTCGACGAACAGCGGATCGCTCGACAGCTTGAATGTCTGGCTGCGGTGCGGCTGCAAGCCGAACGCCGTCCACATTCGGCGGATCGTGGTGTGAGAAAAGCCGGTTTCCGCCGCCATCGAGCGGATCGACCAGTGCCTCGCGTCGGCTGGCGTCGTCCGTGTCCGTCGTCAGATAATTTGAGACAGATCAAGCTTTTCGAGAAGGGAGGCTCTGGCTCATCAGGGGTTAGAGTT
>NZ_JBEGDB010000713.1:0-510 GCF_043638955.1 Bradyrhizobium sp. 31Argb
CTGCGCCAATACTGGATGCCGATCCGCTACGCACGCGCCCGCTGATCACTGCGGACGTGGGAGCTCTTACCGCTTACTCACGCTCTATTGCTCATTCCGCGCTCGGGCGCTGTGCCGGCGTAGAACGCGCGATACCTACTCTGGCGGTCCAGGGCCGTGAACCAGCGAGACGCCCTTTGGCCTGGACAAATATACCGATTCCATAATCGAGCCTTAGGCATAGCGAGCGGCGCGTTATGCCGCCGTGCTGGAGATCGCTGCCCACACCTTTAGCCCGTACGCTGAACTGCGCATGGACGCAAAGCTAGCGGCGTCTATCACGAAGGTGACTGCGGATCCGGCCTGGTGTGGCTGTCCTCACGCGCTCTCCTTGCGCTGCATTTCTCGATCAACGTTGCGGTGAGAATTACCGCAAGGCCCAACATCACGATGCCGGCGGCAAGCCAGCTTGGTAACGGAGGCCTTCCGGAGCGGCTTGACCACGAAAGAGAGCGCGTGTCCCCCCACGAG
>NZ_JBEGDB010000714.1:0-506 GCF_043638955.1 Bradyrhizobium sp. 31Argb
TGTCGCGCGGCGATCAGGATGGAAGAGCGCGTCAATCAAGGTGAGAGAGTTTCGCCGGGCTCGTGACGCAGGGAGGGCGTAGCCCGACCGGAGTTACGAGCCCGGCGTCGGCGCGATCCGAGAGTGGACCGCGCCGACTGGTGATCGCGGCCGGCAGGTTATGCAAGTGGTTCTTCCGCCAAGAGGAATCACTCGCTTGCCCGGCCGACACATCACAGATCACCAGATGAGGCTCTACATGAAGTACCGTCAGACCGATAGCCAGCCAGTGGCCGCCGCCAAGGCGTCATTCAGCACATCGACCGCTTACCGGATCGAGAAGAATCCGCGTCTTCCTTCGCAGAGGATCAGTCGCGGCCGGCGCCGACCGGACCCTTTGGCCGATGTTTTTGAAGCCGAGATCGTACCGATCCTGAAGGCGGCACCCGGCGTGCGCCCGGTGGCGATCTTCGAAGAGATGCTCCGCCGTTATCCTGATCTCGGCGCCGGCGTCCGTCGCACCCTAG
>NZ_JBEGDB010000715.1:0-506 GCF_043638955.1 Bradyrhizobium sp. 31Argb
TGGGACGTTGCCGAGGTCCCGACGCTTGACGCTCTGGCTGGAACCGATCTCGCCGTGGTCGTCAATCCCAACAATCCCGATGGACGACGCCATGACAGGGAAGACCTGCTCGCGTTGCTGCCACGCGTTGGTTGTCTCGTCATCGACGAGAGTTTTGCCGACGCCGTTCTCGAATTGTCGCTCGCATCGGAGGCGGGACGACCGGGCCTCCTGATCCTGCGCTCATTCGGAAAGTTCTATGGCCTCGCTGGCTTGCGGCTCGGCTTCGTGCTTGGCGGGGAGCGAGACATCGCTGTCCTATCGGCGATGGCGGGTCCGTGGCCGGTCTCAGGTGCCGCGATCGCGGTCGGGCGGCGCGCCTTGCTGGATCGCGAATGGGCCATGGCAACCGCGAGTCGTCTCGAACGCGAATGTCAGCGGCTCGACGCCGCGGTGAAATCGCAGGGGTGGAAGCTCGTTGGCGGCACGCCGCTGTTCCGTCTCTATGAGACCGAAGACGCGCGCAC
>NZ_JBEGDB010000716.1:0-505 GCF_043638955.1 Bradyrhizobium sp. 31Argb
TCCCGGAGCGGAGCGCAAACTCACCGGCAAGGAAGAAGCCTTGCTGGTGGCGACCGCCTGTGCCAGCCCCCCAAAGGGCCGTGCCCGCTGGACGCTCAAGCTGCTGGCAGGCGCGATGGTCAAACTCACCGAACACAAGAGCCTGTCGCACGAGACGGTTCGGCGGCGCCTGGCCGAGAATGACCTCAAGCCCTGGCGCAAAGACATGTGGTGCATTCCGCAGGTCGACGGCGAATACGTCGCCCGCATGGAGGATGTGCTCGACCTCTATGCCGAGGCGCCCGACTCCAGACGGCCGGTGGTGTGCTTCGACGAAAGCCCGGTGCAACTCATCGGCGAAACGCGTCAGCCCATTCCGGCCAAGCCCGGCAGGCTCGAACGTTACGATTATGAGTATCGTCGCAATGGCACGGTCAATCTCTTCGTTCTGCTCGACGTTCATCGTCCCTGGCGCAAGGTCAAGGTCACCGAGCGACGAGCGGCAAGGGATTACGCCCAATGCATG
>NZ_JBEGDB010000071.1:0-31524 GCF_043638955.1 Bradyrhizobium sp. 31Argb
ATTATCCCGACGCCGCCTGCATCCGTGTCGTGCAGGACAATTTGTCGATCCATAAGCCTGGGGCGCTGTATGAGGCCTTCGCGCCTGCCGAGGCCCGCCGCATCCTGTGCCGCCTCGAATTCCACTACACCCCGAAGCACGCCAGTTGGCTCAACATGGTTGAGTGCGAGATCAGCGTGCTTCAGCGCCAGTGTCTCGGCCGCCGCATCGACGACTCCAAAAGGCTCCGAAACGAGATCGCGGCATGGCAACGGCGGCGAAATAAAACCCGAGCCCGAATCAAATGGATGTTCACAACCGACAAAGCTCGCGCCAAACTCGGCCGCGCCTATCCAGCCACCCCCAAAGAGTCAAAATCACTGTGATAGACCACTAGTTGGGGCTGATGATGCAGGCTCCGTCGCGACGGCTCCAGACGAACCACCGGTAGCACGGAGGACGGGGGTGAGCCCCGACCGGACACTCATTTCGCACACGCGCGCCTCTATCCCAGCCGTCGACGACGCACCCGCCGTTGCGTGCCACATGGCAACCGGGGCCGCAGCCGTCCGCGGCGTTGGCCATGCCGATGCTCGCGAATATGGCTGCGAACAGAACTGCGAATGTTACTTTCATCTCTATTTCCTCTCGCCTCTCTTGTTTTGCAGGCAAGTGCTGCGCGGAGCGCGCGGCATTGATCTTGGATCAATGGGGCGGAAAAGCGAAGCCCCTCCCGAGCACGAAACCGAGCGGGCGAGGGCACGGATTTCGCGGGCGTGGGGGCAGTGGGGCCGGTGTGCTTGATCTAAATCAAGCCGCGTCGCGGAACGAGGCGGGTACGCTTTCGCGCAGCCTCGAACGAGGGTGCGCCCTTGAGAACACTTCGCCAGCTTTTGTCCGGGGAGGACATCATCCAGCTTGCAATCCGGCTTGGATTGCTGGCTTTTCTGATCTACTGGACTTTTGTCCTTGTACGACCCTTCGTGCCGATCGTGGCCTGGAGCGTGGTGCTCGCCGTTGCGTTCTATCCGGTCTTTAACGGTCTCGCCAACTTGCTCGGCGGACGCCCGAAGCTGGCGGCGGCGCTTCTCACTATCGTCAACCTCGCGATAGTCATCGGGCCGGCGACCTGGCTCGGTCTGGGCGCGGTGGATGGCCTCCGGGAAATTGCTGCACAACTCAGCGCGGGAAGCCTGGCGGTTCCCTCGCCGCCCGGGCGCATCAAGGATTGGCCACTGATCGGCCCGCAGCTCTACGATCTCTGGGATCAGGCATCGACCAATCTCCGCGCCGTTCTGGGCGAAATCGCTCCTTATCTGAAGCCGCTGGCTGCGACGATTCTCGGCCTTGCAGGCAATGCCGGCGTGGGAACGCTCAAATTCCTCCTGTCGGTTGCTTTGGCCGGCTTTCTCTTTCCCTATGGACCGCAGCTTGTGGCGGCGAGCAGGAGGTTCCTGTCCCGCGTCGTTCCCGAGCAGAGCGAGCACTTCCTGGAATTGGCGGGGGCAACGATACGCGCGGTATCTCAAGGCGTTATCGGCGTCGCGATCATCCAGTCCCTGCTGGCCGGCATTGGTCTCAAGCTGGCGGGAATTCCAAATGCGGGCCTATTGGCTTTCGCGATCCTGCTGCTGAGCATCGTGCAGATCGGTGCGACGGTCGTCCTGCTTCCCGTGATCATCTGGCTCTGGACAGCGAAAGACTTCACGACGGCGCTGCCACTGACCGTGTTTCTGGTGATTGTTGGCTTGCTCGACAACATCTTGAAGCCGCTGGTGATGGGGCGCGGCCTTACTACACCCGCCCTCGTCATCCTTATCGGGGTGATCGGAGGCACGCTTGCGCACGGAATTCTTGGCCTCTTTATCGGCCCGGTCATCCTGTCAGTCGCCTGGGAGTTGACGGTGGCCTGGATCAATCAGGATCGCAGCCGCCTTGCGCAATCAGCGGAACAATAGCTCTCGAGCCGAAGCCGCTCAAAACGGACCATTCTGTTCCGCTTCACGACGTTGACCTAAATCAAAGTCCGAGGTGGCGCGGCGCATTCAATCGACAAGCGACAGGGAGGTCCGGACATGTCGATGGACAAGGCACCGCTTTCGCGCGATCCCATATCGGGCCTCATTGCCTCGGCCGTGGA
This sequence comes from Bradyrhizobium sp. 31Argb, assembly GCF_043638955.1. Classification (NCBI taxonomy): domain Bacteria; kingdom Pseudomonadati; phylum Pseudomonadota; class Alphaproteobacteria; order Hyphomicrobiales; family Nitrobacteraceae; genus Bradyrhizobium; species Bradyrhizobium sp. 31Argb. Next base: position 2,120 of record NZ_JBEGDB010000071.1, read on the forward strand.
ATACATGATTGATGCCGGGCAGCGCAGCGTGCTGTTCCTGGACATCCTGCGCCGGCGCGGCGACCAGTATCAGCAGCACATTGCCCAGACGGCACCGCATGTTCTGCACTACAGCGCCGAACTGGTCATGGACGGGCGCAAGCTCTCCGAACCGGTGAACTATGCGCTGGTGCGCATCATTCCGCCCGAGGGTACCGAGCTCGATCTCGAGCGGCGGCCGTTCATCGTGGTCGATCCGCGCGCGGGACACGGGCCGGGAATTGGCGGGTTCAAGGCGGACAGCGAGATCGGCGTCGCCATGAAGGCCGGTCATCCCTGCTACTTCATCGGCTTCCTGCCGGAGCCGATGCCGCACCAGACCATCGAGCGCATCGCGCGCGCGGAAGCATTGTTCATCGAGGAAGTCATCAGGCGCCATCCTGATGCCGATGGTAAGCCCTGCGTCATCGGCAACTGTCAGGCCGGCTGGGCCGTGATGATCCTTGCGTCGCTGCGTCCGGAGCTGTTCGGGCCCGTCATCATCGCCGGCGCGCCGCTTGCCTATTGGGCCGGCGTGCACGGCAAATATCCGATGCGCTATTCGGGCGGTCTGCTCGGGGGGGGCTGGCTGACGGCGCTCACCAGCGACCTCGGTGCCGGCAAGTTCGATGGCGCCTGGCTGGTGCAGAATTTCGAGAGCCAGAACCCTTCGAACACGCTGTGGACCAAGCAATACAATGTGTATTCGAAGGTCGACACCGAGGCGGACCGCTACCTCGAATTCGAGCGCTGGTGGGGCGGGCACGTCAACCTGAATGCGGAGGAAATCCAGTTCATCGTCGATGAACTCTTCATCGGCAACAATCTCGCCGCCGGTCGCATCAAGATGTCGGACGGCAAGACGGTCGATCTGCGCAACATCAAATCGCCGGTCGTGGTGTTCTGCTCCAAGGGAGACAACATTACTCCGCCACAGCAGGCGCTGGACTGGATCCTCGATCTCTACGCCGACGTCGACGAGATCAGGGCCTACGGCCAGACCATCGTCTACACGGTTCATGAGAGCGTCGGCCATCTCGGAATCTTCGTGTCCGGCGGCATCGCCAAGAAGGAACATGCGGAATTTTCCAGCAATATCGATCTGATCGACGTGCTGCCGCCGGGCCTCTATGAAGCGACCTTCGAGGCAAAGGGCGCCGATACCGTCAATCCCGATCTTGCCGTCGGCCAGTGGGTGATGCGCTGCGAGGCGCGCACGCTTGACGATATCCGCGCTATGGGCGGCAATTCGCCGGAGGACGAGCGGCGCTTCGCCACCGCCAAGCGCGTGTCCGAGATCAATCTCGCGGCCTACCGGAAATTCGTCCAGCCCTGGATCAAGGGCATGGTGACGCCGCAGATGGCCGAGTGGATGCGCAAGCTGCACCCGCTGCGCCTGCAATATGAGGTCTTCAGTAGCCACAATCCTTTCATGGCCGCCGTGAAAGCGGCGGCAGATGCGGCGAGTGAGCATCGCAAGCCGGTATCATCAGACAATCCGTTCCTTGCCTTCCAGGAGCAAGTCTCCAAGCAAATCGTCCACGCGCTCGACACTTGGCGCGATTCGCAGGAAGCCCTCAGCGAGGCAGTCTTCCTTACCGTCTACGGTTTGCCCGCGCTTCAGGCGGCGGTTGGAATCGATCCACAGTCCACGCCGTCGCGGCGGCAGGAGATGTCGGCCGAATATCGCGAGAGGTTGCGGGCGCGGATATCAGAGCTGAAATCCAAGATCGACGAGGGCGGTCTTCGGGAGGCAACCATTCGCGGCTTGCTCTATGTCGGGTCGGCGCGGGGAATGGTCGATGAACGGAGCCTGGAAGCACTGCGTCAGGTTCGGCGCAATGACAGCGGGGCGCGTCTGGCGCTGGCGGATTTCAAGATGATGGTGCGCGAGCAATTCTTCATACTGCTCCTGGACCAGAAGGAGGCGCTGGCAGCGATCCCGAAGTTGCTGCCCGATGATGCCCAGGAGCGCCGCGCGGCCTTCGCCGTCATCCGCGACGTGCTGTCCGCGAGTGCCGCGATTTCAGGTGAGACTGCCAAACGCCTGCACCATGTGGCTGAGCTGTTCGGCGTAGATGCGACAGAGACGTCGGACAGAGCCTCGAACGTTGCCCCTTTCGATCCCAAAACCGATCCCAAGACCGATCCCAAAGCGAAGGCGTCGTAACGCCGTTTGGAAGAATCCGGAGCGCCACCATGAGCGTTATGCCCGCAGATTCAGGCGAAGTGCGATCCCATACCAAATATGATCGGTTGATCGCGGCCGCCAAGGCCGTGCCGCCGGTGCCGACCATTGTCGTGCATCCCTGCGACGAGACCTCGCTGCGCGGTGCGTTGGACAGCGCAGAAGCCGGCATCATCCGTCCGCTGCTGGTCGGCCCCGAAGCCAAGATCAGGAACACCGCAAGCAAGCACGGCCTCGACATCGCCGGCGTCGAGATCATTGATGTTCCCCACAGCGACGCCGCGGCCGCCAAAGGCGTCGAGCTGATCCACGCCGCCAAGGGCGAAATGCTGATGAAGGGCAGCCTGCACACCGACGAGCTGATGCGCAGCGTCACGGCGAAAGCGACCGGCTTGCGGACCGATCGGCGCATCAGCCATGTGTTCGTGATGGATGTCCCCGCCTATGCCGATACGCTGTTTGTGACGGATGCGGCCATCAGTATTTTCCCTGATCTCGATGACAAGCGGGACATTATCCAGAACGCCATCGATCTCTTCACGCAGGCTGGTTTCGGCACGTTGCCGCGGGTGGCGATCTTGTCCGCGGTCGAAACGGTCACGCCCAAGATCCCGTCCACCATCGAGGCGGCGGCACTGTGCAAGATGGCGGATCGCGGGCAGATCACCGGCGGCCTGCTCGACGGGCCGCTTGCCTTCGATAACGCGATCGACGTGGAGGCGGCCAGGATCAAGGGGATAAAGTCCGAGGTCGCGGGGCGCGCGCAGATCCTGGTTGTCCCCGACCTCGAGGCCGGCAACATGCTGGCAAAGAATCTGGCTTATTTCGCGAACGCCGACAGCGCCGGCATCGTGCTCGGGGCCCGGGTGCCGATTGTTCTGACCTCCCGCGCCGATTCGCCGCGGGCGCGCATGGCCTCCTGCGCGGTCGCGGCGCTCCATGCCGACGCGCGGCGCCGGCTTGCTCCAATTGCGGCTGCGTGATCGCCATGGATACGATCCTCGTTGTCAATGCGGGCTCCTCCAGCGTCAAATTCCAGATCTTTGCGATTGAGGGAGAAGGGAGGCTGCGGCGGCAGATCAAGGGCCAGATGGATGGCATCGGCAGCCGTCCGCGCCTGCGCGCTGTCGATGCAAACGGCGATCCGCTGGCGGAGCGCGCTTACCAGATCGAAAGCGTTTCGGACATCCCGGCCGCAATGGCTGTTGCCGGAGCGTGGCTGCGGGACGAGCTTCGCATCAACCCGATGGCCGTCGGGCATCGCGTTGTCCATGGCGGTCCGGACTATGAGCGGCCGGTGCTGATCGACTATGGCGTGGTGTCGCGCCTGGAGCGGTATGTCGCGCTGGCGCCGCTGCATCAGCCCCACAATCTGGCGCCGATCCGTTCGCTGCTCGCCAATTTTCCTAGCCTTCCGCAGGTAGCGTGTTTCGACACCGCCTTTCACCGCACCCACGGCACGGTGGCCGACTATTACGCGATCCCTTATCAGCTCCATGCCGAGGGCGTGCGGCGCTACGGATTCCACGGCCTGTCGTATGAATATATCGCGAGAACCTTGCCGCAGATCGCGCCGGATGTTGCGAAAGGGCGGGTGATTGTCGCCCATCTCGGCAGCGGTGCGTCGATGTGTGCCCTGAAGGGTGGACGCAGCGTTGAGAGCACAATGGGGTTCACCGCGCTTGATGGCTTGCCGATGGGGACGCGTCCGGGGCAGATCGATCCCGGGGTCGTGCTTTACCTCATATCCGAAAAGGGAATGTCGGCCTCGAACGTCCAGGATTTTCTCTATCGGAGTTGCGGATTGAAGGGTCTCTCCGGCGTCAGCAACGATATGCGGCAATTGGAGGCAAGCAACGATCCGCACGCGATATTGGCTATCGAGTATTTCGTCTATCGGATCTGCCTCAACGCCGGCATGCTGGCGGCGGCGCTGCAGGGTTTGGACGCGTTCGTCTTTACGGCCGGCATCGGCGAGAACTCGGCTGGAATTCGCTCACGCATCGTCGAGCAGTTGGCCTGGCTCGGCATTGCGTTCGATCCGGTCGCGAATGCCAGCCACGCGCGGCTCATATCGCGGTCCGACAGCCGCATCCCGGTATACGTCGTGCCGACGGATGAGGAACTGATGATCGCGCAGCACACTTTGTCGGTGCTGTTGAACAGTCCATCATCCAGCCCGAACCGCGAGAGGGTATCATGAATATTCCCGTGTTTCCGGAGACCAAGGTTGCTCTCAAGGGGAGGAAGGGCCTGATCGTGGGCATCGCCAACGATCAATCGATCGCATGGGGCTGCGCCAAGGCGTTTCGCGCGCTCGGCGCCGATCTGGCCGTCACCTACCTGAACGACCGGGCCAAAAAGCATGTCGAGCCGCTGGCGCAGGCGCTGGAAGCCCCGATCTTCATGCCGCTGGACGTCAACACCGAAGGCCAAATGGAGCAGGTGTTCGAGCGCATCGAGAAGGACTGGGGCCGGCTTGATTTCGTGCTGCACTCGATCGCGTTCTCGCCAAAGGAAGCGCTGCATGGCCGCGTCGTGGATGTTGGACGGGATGGCTTTTTGAAGACGATGGAGATTTCGTGCTGGTCGTTCCTGCGCATGGCGCATCTGGCCGAGCCCTTGATGAAGGAGGGCGGAACGCTGTTCACGCTGACCTATTACGGAAGCCAGATGGTGGTGCCGAACTACAATGTCATGGGGGTCGCGAAGGCGGCGCTTGAGGCGGCCGTACGCTATGCCGCGGCCGAACTGGGGCCGAAGGGAATCCGGGTGCACGCGATTTCGCCCGGGCCGCTGGCCACCCGCGCCGCGTCGGGAATTCCCGAATTCGACGAGCTGATGGACAAGGCGCAATCGAAGGCGCCCGCGCGCAGCCTCGTCAGTATTGATGACGTCGGCAATGCAACGGCCTTCCTGGCGCTCGACGGTGCGAAGTTGATCACCGGTGGCGTCATGTATATCGATGGCGGCTATCACATCATCGATTGAGTGGACCCGGGCGCCGCAGCGGTTGGAAGCTGTTCAGCGCTGAATACCCGCGCGTTCGTTACCTCGTCAGATCGTCATTTCCGGAACCGTGTCGGGAATGACGAGTTCGGCTTCCGTCACTGCCATGACCTCGGCGACCGTGACGCCGGGAGCGGTCTCCATCAACGTCGCCTTGCCGTCCGGAAAGCCGATCACGGCGATGTCGGTGACGACGAGATCGATTATTCGCGACGACGTCAGGGGCAAGGTGCATTTTCTGACGATCTTCGATTTTCCCTTCGCGGCATGCTGCATCGCCACGATGACACGTTTGGCGCCGCTGACCAGGTCCATCGCGCCACCCATGCCTGGCACCATCTTGCCTGGGATCATCCAGTTGGCGAGGTGTCCCTCCGCGTCGACCTGCAGGCCGCCCAGTACGGTCACGTCGAGATGGCCGCCGCGGATCAATCCGAACGACATCGCGCTGTCGAAGGTGCAGGCCCCCGGAAGCGCGCTGATCGGCCGTCCGCCTGCATCGGTCAGATGGGGATGGGCCATCCCTTGCTCCGGGATCGGGCCGGTGCCGATCAGACCGTTCTCGGACTGGAAGAACACCTTGATGTCTGATGGCACGTAGTTGGCCACCAGTGTCGGAATGCCGATCCCAAGGTTCACCAGGTGGCCGGTGCGAAGCTCGCGTGCCACGCGGCGGCCGATGATCTCTTGTGCATCCATGGTTCACTCGTTCGCTATGAGATAGTCGACAAGCGGCGCCGGTGTGACCACGTGGTCGGGCGCGATGACGCCGACCGGAACGATGTGCTCGGCGGTCACGATCACGGTATCGGCCGCCATCGCCATGACAGGGTTGAAGTTGCGCGCGGTCAGCGCATAAGAGAGGTTGCCGAGGTAATCGGCGAGGAAGGCGTGGACCAGGGCGAATTGGGCCCGCAGTGCGGTCTCGAGCAGGAACGCTTTTCCATCGATCTCGATCTGACGCTTTCCTTCGGCAACCGTCGTTCCGACGCCGGTCGGCGTGAGCACGCCGCCGAGGCCGCAGCCTCCGGCGCGGATGCGCTCCACCAATGTCCCCTGCGGAATCAGGTCGACGGCAATCTGGTTGGCCAGCATTTGCTGCTGTGCTTTGGGATTGAGGCCGATGTGACTTGCCGTCAGGCGTGAGACCAGGCCGGCGTCGAACAGCTTGCCGACGCCCTTTCCAGGCGTCGCCGCGTCATTGGAGATCAAGACGAGGCCCGTCTTGTGCTGGCGCACGACTTCGTCGAGCAGGCGTTCCGGCGTACCAACGCCCATGAAGCCGCCGACCATGACACTTGCGCCGGCCGGGATCATCGCAACGGCTTCTTCGACGGAAATGGCCTTCATGATGGGCACTCCGGTCGGCACGCGATTGATCTAGGGCAGTACCGGTGCGATGCTGGCTCCCGCTCACCGCGTCGCTTTGATCTGTATCAAGAGTATTCGCTGGAGCGACGGGTACCGAAGATCCGCCACCCGCATCTTGCGCTCTTGGGTGAGCGGGACGGCGGGATTTTGCTTGCCGACCTCAGGACAACGGCGGAGGCTGAGGGACAGTCGACCCGTCATCGGGCCCGGCACCGGGCGTTCGGTGAACCTCGAATTGGCGGCTCTGTGGCGGCTGGTTCGGCGGCCTCGCGAAATGGACGGCACCTTAATGGATTTCATCAGGAGAGGAGGATGCGATGTCGAACCCCCAAGAAGTGGCAGCGGACAAGGTCCGGACGATGCTCACAGAGAATCTCGGCCGTGTTCGCAAGGCCAATTCGGATTATTTTGACATGCTTGAGAAGGGCTTGAACTCCTCACAGCTCCCGATTGCCGGGCAGGCCAAGCAGTTCTGTGATCATATGCGGCGGCAGACCGCGACGACTTTTGACCTCTGCGACCGGCTAATTGAGGCTAAGGATGTGCCGGACATAGTCAGGATTCAGTCCGAGTTCTTCCAGGACCAGATGCGAGCGCTGATGGAACAGGGGAGGAGCATGGGCGAATCGGCCATGAAGGCGGCAGCGGGCGTGTTTACTCCCAAGAGCTGATTTGCTTAGCGGCCGGGGCCGACGGATGGCACTTCAGTTCCTTGTCGGCGCAGTCATCAGCGTAGTCAACATCATGATCCACGCGCTGGTGACCGTCGCTGTGGTCGCCATCGCCCGTATTGCAGAGCAACGACACCCTGTTTGGCCGAGACTTCATCTGATGGGCGTCATGGTCGTCGTGGCAATCCTGCTGATGCTGGCTCATACCCTCGACGTCTTTGTCTGGGCACTGGCCTATGCGATCGTCGGTGCCGCACCTGCCGGCGCCGACCTCGTTTATTTCGCCTTCGTGAACTACACCACCCTCGGCTACGGCGATATCACGCCCGCGGCATCATGGCGGCTGACGGGACCGATAACCGCAATGAACGGCATCCTGATGTTCGGCTGGTCGACGGCCCTGTTGTTCGAGGTGCTGCGCAGGTCGTACGACCACCTTGCATCGATCGCCGAGCCAGGAGGGCCTTTCAGTTCTGCAAATCGAGGCCCGCCAACTGGGGCCGGTCCAGGAGCACGATCTGGCGCTGGTTGTTGCCGATGAATCCGAGGATGCCGAGCTCGTGCAGCCGCGACAGGGCGCGAGAGACCGTCTCCAGCGTCAGGCCGAGATAATCGGCGATGTCACGGCGGCACATCGGCAGCGCCATGACGCCGGCCGCGGTCAGGCGCTTGTCCATTTCGAGCAGGAAGGCAACAACGCGCTCGAGCGACGTCTTGCGGCCGAGCAGGAGCATGTGATCCTCGGCGTGCTGCAGGTTGTTCGTGGTCATGCTGAGCAGGTTGCGGGCGACCATCGCATCGCTCTCGGCCACGAGTTCGAGGCTGCGACGCTTCACCAGGCGCACCGCGGTGTCGACGATCGCCTCGGCCGTGAAACGATGCTCGCTGCCGTTCTCCAGCCCGAAGATATCGCCGACCAGGTGAAACGCGCCAATCTGACGGCGGCCGTCTGAAAGCAGCTTGTAGCTTCGCACTGCACCAGACTTGACCTGATAGACGTAATCGGCAGGTTCTTTCTCGCCGTAGATCTCCGTCCCTTTCTTGTACGTAAATTCGTTTAAGGTCACCATCGGGTTCGAAGCGCTCGCCATGCCGAACGCGCCGAGCATATTAGGTAGGGATGCTGCCGGATCGATGTTGACATAGGAAAACATGGCCCAACTCCTAACCTGAACGTCACGATTTTTGTCAGTCTTTAGAAGTATTGCGCTGCAAGAATGCGGTATCGGGTCCAGTCTCGCTAAAGTTGATCTGCGACGAAGGCAGGATTCCTAATCATTGTCCCACGGACCATTGTACTATGGGACAAGTAGGCAATGGTGTCGGACCGCCGGCGAGACTACCGGTCACGATCCGGCTCCATGCCTCCTCGGAGGGAAAATTGCCTGGCCTCGTTCACGTGGTTGATGACGATGCTTCGTTTCGGACAGCCATTGAGCGGCGGCTGAAGCTCGCCGGCTATGACGTCGCAACCTATCCGTCCGCTCAGCAGCTACTGGATCGTCTGTCGGACAATGAGCGGCTGGGATGCATCCTGCTCGATGTGCGGATACCCGGCCTGAGCGGTCCCGAACTGCAAAATCGTCTCAGCGAACTCGGTTCGACGCTGCCGATCGTGTTCCTCACCGGGTACGCCGACACTGCGACGGCCGTGCGGGCAATCAAGGCCGGCGCGGAGGATTTCCTGACCAAACCAGTGTCTTCGGAACAGTTGATGGATGCAATCGAGCGCGCCATTGCTCGTCATGGCGCAGTGCGCAGCCAGCGCAGCAAGCTCGATTCCCATCGCTCCCTCCTTGCAAGGCTGACGCCGCGCGAGCGACAGGTGTTCGAGTTGATCGTGCGCGGCAAGATCAACAAGCAGATCGCGCATCAATTGGGAACAACCGAGCGCACGGTGAAAGCGCACCGCCACCAGGTGATGGAAAAGATGCAAGTGCACTCGCTCGCCGAATTGGTATCGATCGCGGAGCGGCTCGGCGTGCTCGGCTCAAGGAGCGATGCAGACCGTTAGCGTCCGATCGCACTTTCACAGGAAAAATACGCAAAGGGTGTTGGGTTCCCTCAGGACACCTGTCCGAACGGACAATATCACACCTTGATGACAGCGCGTATCTGGGGGTGCGAAATCAATCGAGCTTCTCGGCTCGCGGTCAGGCCGCCGACTGCAGAAGACGGCCGAAAACATCCTCGAAAAGCTGAGCACCTTGCCGAATCGAAGATCTGTTCTTGTCGTAGATGACGACCGATCCATGCTCAGGAGCCTTAAGCGTCTGCTGGGGCAGCACGGGTTTGATACGACGCTATTCGAGTCCGCCGGCGCGCTGCTTGGCCACGGCGATTTCGGCGGCGCCTTCTGCATCATCCTGGATATCAATCTGAATGGCCAATCCGGCATTGATCTGCGTCGTCGGCTCCTGGACAACGGCATCAGCTTGCCGGTCATCTATATCACTGGCAATGACAGCCATGCGAACCGCACGGCGGCGACGGAGTCGGGATGCGTCGCTTACCTGACCAAGCCGTTCTCGGCGAAATCACTGATCGAGCCGATCGAAAGAATGGCGGCGGCTATCGCCTAGCCGCGCGTGTTTATCCTCACTCATCGATATCCTGTTCGAAAACGCGTACCGGTGCGCCTTTGCGCGCGGTCGCAAATTGATCGAGCGGCAGCGCCGTCTTCACCGACAGCAAGTTGGTGTCGACCACTTCCAGAAAGAGTTTCTGGCCGGAGTCCATGTCGCGCAGCAGGTGCGGGTTGGCGAGGTCACCAGCAATGCAGGTGTTGGTGAGACACCACGTGAACGGAAGTCGATAGGTCGTGCCCTGATCGACGGTGAGCGTGGCGCCGGCCGGCAGATAGAGACCAACCGGCAGGAAAAGCTGTAGCCGCGCGCCGCCATTGTCCTCGCGCTCGGTCAGATAGACGCGAACCGCGGTCTGGCCGGTATTGAAAGTGCCGCTGATCGTGGTGCGGCAGACCATCTTCGCGCCGCCGGGCTTGAAGCAGACCTTCTCCCAGTCGCCAAACTTGATGTCGCGCGCTTCGCGCTGGCCGCGAGGCGCGATTTCGGCTTCCCCGGGTTGCGCGCCAGCCGGCACCTTTTGTCCATTCGCCGGAGCGCCTGCGATCATCGCTGATAATATCAGGGCGACGAACGGGATCGGAGACGGTCTAGGAGGCTGCATCTTCATGGCTATGCTCCTCACGCCGGTCGCTGTCGCTATTTGTGCCTGTCCAGGAACACGCTGACGAGCGGCGCCCAGATCGGAATGGAATCGGCCGAGCCGACCAGGAAATGTCCATCGTCACCGAACGGCGGAAGCAGGTGGTACTCGGCGTTGCCGCCTGCGGCGGTGAACGCCTCGTGCATTCGTTTCGACAGCGCCGGGCCGAAGAACGTGTCGTTTGCAATGTAGATCCAGAGCATCGGCACCCGCGACGTACGGCCGAATTGACGGGTAGCCTCGACCAGCCGGTCCGGCGCACAATTGTTGTTCGGCTTGCCATCGACGCGGCCGCCGCGTCCGGCTGCAAAGGTGATGATGGCTTTGACTTGCGCCGGGTTTGCGCTCGAAAGCGCAATCGATGCCCAGCCGCCCGCCGATTGACCGATCACGATGACATCCTTCGGCACGATCTTCTTCTCGGCTGCCATGTAGTCGATGATCCAGAGGTCGAGCTGCGCAACCGCCATGCCGGCGTCGCGGAAGTTCGGATTGGTGCAATTGCCGATCTTGGAGAAGAACGGTCCGTAGAGCCCGCGTTCGGATATGTCGATCGCCGAGGCGCCGTAACCCGATCCAACCGGTGCCACCACGAGGTAGCCGCGTCGCGCGAACCACATGGCGGCGTCGCGGAATTCGACCAGCGGAAAGAAGCTGCGCTGCACCGGGTCAAGTGACACCCCGTGATTCATGATGGCGAGCGGGAAGGGGCCGTCGCCGACCGGACGCACCACATAGGCGATGGTCGGCAGGGCGAGCGGCAGCGCCCAGACTTCTTCCTGAATGCGCGCGGGAGCCTGCTGGTCGTCAGGGCGCGCCGGCGCGATCTGGCTGAAGAAGACGAACAGCATTATCAGGAATCGTGAGCAAGCCTGACCCATATCAGAGCTCCGCTGTAACGAGGCGAGTTGACGGATCGAATCCGAAGCGACGCTTGATCCAGATCAATCCCGCTTGGCTCCAGGCCGCCGTTGATCGGAGCAATTCGGCGATCGCTATAGCGCCTCAAATCTCGCGTGACGGGCCAATTCACATGAAGCCATCGTCATCTCAGCAACCGGGATGGACGCGGCTCTTTCCGCCGATGGAGTGGTTTGCCAATTATCGGCTTTCCTTTCTGCCTTCGGACGCCGTCGCGGGAATTACGCTCGCCGCCTACGCGATACCGGTTTCGCTGGCCTATGCGGCGCTCGCCGGACTGCCGCCGCATGTCGGAATCTACGGCTATCTGCTTGGTGGCGTCGGCTATGCACTCCTCGGCTCCTCGCGCCAGCTTGCGATTGGTCCGACATCCGCGATCTCGCTCATGATCGCCGGCTCGGTCGGAGCTTTGGCCGCAGGCGATCCGGCGCGATACGCTGACATCGCGAGCCTGGTCGCCTGTGCGGTGGCGTTGCTCTGCCTGATCGCCTGGCTGTTCAAGCTCAGCCTTCTGGTACGCCTGATCAGCGATAGCATCCTGGTCGGATTCAAGGCGGGCGCCGGGCTGACGATCATGATGACCCAGCTACCCAGCCTGTTCGGTGTTGCGGGCGGTGGCCACAATTTCTTTGACCGGACTGTTCGGCTCGCCGGGCAGCTCGGCGATGTCAACTTGCTTGTTTTGACGATCGGTCTTGCTTCGCTGCTGTTGTTGCTGATCGGCGAGCGCCTCCTGCCGGGCAAGCCGGTTGGACTCGCCGTCGTCGCACTATCGATTCTGGTTGCATCGATATTTGGCCTGCCGGCGCTGGGAGTGCCGATTACCGGGGCGATTCCGCAAGGGCTGCCGGCGCTTGCAATGCCTTCGTTCGGGCTGTCGAAGCCTGCAGAGCTGTTTCCGATCGCGGCCGGCTGTCTGTTGCTTGCCTATGTCGAGGGGATTTCTGCGGCGCGAAGCTTTGCGGCCAAGCATGGCTACGGCCTCGATGTCCGGCAGGAGTTTCTGGGACTGGGTGCGGCCAACCTCGCGGCGGCGTTCGGCCACGGCTATCCGGTTGCCGGCGGCCTGTCGCAATCTGCGGTGAACGACGCGGCCGGGGCCCGTACGCCTTTGGCGCTGGTGCTCTGCTCGGTCACGCTTGCGCTGTGTCTGCTGTTCTTCACGGGACTGCTGACAAATCTTCCCAAGGCGGTGTTGGCTGCGATCGTGCTTAGCGCCGTGTACAGGCTGGTCGACATCCCCGCGCTGCTGCGTATGTGGAAAATCAGCCGGATCGATTTCTATGCGGCGGCGATCGCGCTCGCTTCGGTGCTGCTGCTTGGAATCCTGCAGGGAGTGCTGCTTGCGGCACTCGCATCCATCTTCCTGCTGCTCGTCCGCGCGTCGCAGCCGCATGTGGCTTTTCTCGGACGGCTCCCCGGAACCGGCCGTTATTCGGATAGCGCCAGGCATCATGGGGTGGAGCCGCTCGCCGGCGTCATCGCATTCCGTCCCGAAGCGTCGCTGCTCTACGTCAATGCCGAGACGATCCTCGACACTGTTCTGGCTGCACTGCGAAAATCGTCGGACATCAAGGTGGTGGTCTGCGACCTCTCGGCATCGCCCTTCATCGATCTGGCCGGCGCGCGCATGTTGCATGATCTGCATGACGAACTGGCAGATCGCGAGGTGACGTTCTGCATCGTCGGCGCTCACGCTCAATTGCGCGACCTGTTGCAGGCGGACGGGCTGGCGGAAAAGATCGATAGCCGCAACTGGATGCGGACGCTCGACAGCGTGCTTGGCGAGAGCAAGGCCGGCGGATGATCGAGCGCCTGAGGAGCTCGCTGCGGGTTAACGCAGCATTGACTTGGATCAAAGGAGCGGCGGCGCGACCCAGCACCATTCAGTGTCGCCGTACACGACGATCGGGAGAAACCCGCCGTCGAGCGCGTCTGATGCGGGAAGTAGTCTTGGCAAACTGTTCTCTAAATCGCTCTTGGAGGTAAATCATGAGACATGTTGGGGTGATCGCGGTGCTGGCAATGCTGGGCTTGGCAGGACTGAGTACGCCGTCGCGGGCGGAGACCGGCCAGGTTGCCGTCGTCTTCACCAAAGGCGGCTTTGTCGTCGGCGTCGGCGGCGGCGAGGGCGTGCTGATACTCCGCGGCAAGCGCTATCCATTCACCGTCTCCGGCATGAGCGTTGGCTTCACGATCGGAGCCTCGACCACCAAGCTTGTTGGGCGCGCGCTGAATTTGCGGGGGCCTGAGTCCATCGAAGGCAGCTACGGCGCGGTCGGCGCTGGTGGCGCCGTTGCCGCCGGCGCCGGTGGCGTTCAGCTACGAAACAACAATGGCGTGATCTTGCAACTCAGCGGACCGAAGATCGGAGCCGAAGTCTCAGCCGCCGTCGGTGGCGTCACCATAAGATTGAAATGATCGCGCAGCGGGCCATGGCTGCGGTGCCGTGGTCTGCTTTTCGGGGACGAGGCGCTCTTGTGCGATGCGCGAGAGTCAGCCCGCCCAGGGAGCGTCCGCCTGCCAAATCAGAATCGTCAGCTCTCGGGAACGCACGCAGCCGCCTATCGTTTCGGCTAACTCGAAAGCGTGCAAATCCGTCGTCCGGGCCGTAAGCGGCAAGCAGACATCCCGGCTTTCAGAGTTGTCAGCGAGGTTGGGGCTGTGCTCCCGGAGCGCCACTCGGTGCTCCCGGAGCGCCACTCTGCGCTCCTCCTCCAGGCTGCATGGAGCGCGCCCGCTCAAGGAGCGTCAGAGTGGTGTCAACGCATGCCTTCATGGAGTCTTGTGGATCGCAGCGCACAGCCACCATCGCGTCGCCATTCCGCAGGAAGAACGCGGCGCCGCCTCGGCGTGCTCCCCCGCGACCAGATTCGCCGATTGCCCGCAGAACATCGTCCAGATCACGATCGCTTCGGGAGTATGATGAGTCTCGCTGATCTGAGCTGGGCGCGTTCTGACTGAAGGCGGGCGGAGAGATAAGCAAAAGCGTGGCGGTGAGGGCAAAGGCCTTGTTCATCATGAGTCTCCTCATTGTGAGCGAGAGGCCGGAGCGGAACTCGTCGTGATTCCGCTCCGGCTCACTCTGAGATGCTCAGTCGCGGCACACACGCCGACGAATGATAAGGATAAAATCGCGGTCCTCGTCACTCAGGCTGCGGGTAAGGAAATAGCACCCTCCTCCCTCACCTCCATGGCGTCGCTCAGCCAACCTCTCGGCGAGCCGCTCCCGCAGACCGCCACGCCAGCTCCCGTCGCCTTCATCCTCCTCGCGGTCACGCCACTGGCCCATCCGCTCGCGCAGGCGGCCCCGCATCTCCTGTCGATCTCGCAGAAGGTCGACAATGAGATCCCGTAGATCTTCGCGCGTTTGAATCCGGTCTCTCAGAAGGTCTCTCAAATCGCTGCCCACATTGCCGTCCCTGCCTTGCCATCCTTGGGCTGATGCGGGGCTTGTTGTCGTGCAAACAATGGGGGCAGATGCAGCAATCGCTAGAACTGCTGCGGCAATCACTGGCAGCCGTGTCATTGCGCTCTCCTCTTGTTGCGGACAAGATTCGAAGACCGAATGATTCTTTATGCCGCCGTTGGCAAATCGCGACGGATGGCGAGATGATCCTCGAACCTATCCCTGCTCGGCCGGAATGGTCGGCCATTATTAACGCTATTCGTGCGCGGTGGTCGCTCCCTTGACATAAATCAAGCTGGCGTTGCGAGTCCCGGATGGCGGACGATTGAGAAAAGCTCGGAATTTGGAACTTGGCCGCATCCGGTCAGTACCGCTGAGCAACAAACGCCATCCCGCGCAGCCCGGTCTGATCGTTGTAGCGTCCTTTGCTGGAACGCTTGGGCAGCCTGACCTTGTTCCGGCGAACGCGCTTGTACGGGATCATGTCCAAGATATGCGAGATGCAGTTCAGCCGTGCCCGCCGTTTGTCGTCGGAGCGGATGATGTGCCATGGCGCATGTTTCGAACTGGTGGCCTTGAGCATCAGGTCGCGTGCCCGCGAGTAGGCGTACCAGCGTCGATAGGATTCCGTATCCATCGGACTCAGCTTCCATTGCCGCAGCGGATCGTTGATCCTGGCCCTGAATCGTCGCTCCTGTTCCTCCATCCCGACCTCGAGCCACAGCTTGATTAGGACGATGCCGGCCTCAACGACGTAGTGCTCCACGGTAGGGCACAGCTCGAGGAAGCGCTTGTGCTCGGCGGGGCTGCAGAAGCCCATCACATATTCGACCCCGGCCCGGTTGTACCAGCTCCGGTCGAAAATGACGATTTCGCCCCCGGCAGGGAAATGCTGCATGTAGCGCTGGATGAACATCTGCGTCTTTTCGCGATCCGAAGGCGCAGGGAGGGCGACGACGCGAAACACGCGGGGGCTGACCTTTTCCGTGATCGCCTTGATCGTGCCTCCCTTGCCCGCCGCATCCCTGCCTTCGAACAGGATGATGACCCGCGCCTGGTTCGCTTTCACCCATTCCTGGAGATGGCATAGCTCGACCTGGAGCTTCTCCAGTTCCTTCTCATAGATCTTCCGCTTCATCCGTGCGGCGGGCGCATCTGCCATGTCCAGGCTTCCACTGTTTCAGATCGTCTTGAACCGGCCGGCCGCTTAATCGCCCCAGGCGATGGTGACGCCGATGTCGCCGGGCACACCGCCGGGAAAATCGATGACCTGATAGCGGATGCGGTAGCCGCGCGGCTTCAGGTAGTCGGTCCAAAGCTGGAAGATCTCCTTGGGAATCCCGGTCAGCGTGGCTTCCCAGCCCGCTTCCATCTGGTTGATGGCGCGGCCCTTGTCGGTGCACAGCGTATTCGGGAAGCGATACACCAGGACTTCGGTCAATCCGTTCCGCACGGCGCGCTGGATGATGGTCGATGCCAACTGGATCTTTTCCTCCTCGGACTTGCCGGAGGGCCGGCTGAGCCGATCGATCAGGGCTTTCTTCTCGGCCTCGGCGGCGGCCGCGCGGCGGACATACTCATCCGCCTTTTCCGCCTCCCGGAGGGCGGCCTCCTTCTGGATCTGGCTGGCGTTGGGGATCAGGTCATCAATGTTCGCTGGCATGGCTGACATCTCCTGAATGGCCGGTTTCCTCTGGTCGTTCGCGAAAGGCTAGGGCCGGGTAGGGGCGCACCTTTGATCCAGATCAAGCGACCCCTGGACGACGGTACCCAGACTGAACGGTCAAAGGCCCAATTCCTGACCCGGGAGAAGCAGTTGAGCGAGCAGCTTCATCCAATTGCGCCCCATCATCTGCCTTTTTTCATCACGCCGCCGAACGAGGTCGACGTGCTGATGGTTGTGATGGGCATCTTCCTGGTAGCCGTCGTGCTCTGGGTCGGCACGCTCTATTGGCGCCTGCACAGCCTGCCCGAGCGGATGGCGCACAAATCGCAAAAGCTGCAGTTCGAGATCGTCGCGGTCCTCGGCTTGCTGGCGCTTTTCACGCACATCCACCTTTTCTGGGTCGCGGCGCTGTTGCTCGCCATGATCGATCTTCCCGATTTCAGCACGCCGCTGCGCAGCATTGCCGGCTCGGTGGAGAAGATAGCAAGTGCCGCTGCGGACGAAGGCGGCGCGGCAAAGCCTGAAACCAAACCGGATCCGGCGCTTCCGGCCGCCTCGTCGGAGCCGAGAGGCCCGGATGCCGCGAAGGCAAGGGAGTCCAGCAATGCTTGAGCTCCTGATCTGCTCCCTCGTGACGGTCCTTCCAGACTATCTCTTCCGCCGCTACGTCCAGGGCAAACGCTTCGGCAAGGAGATCACCTTCTTCTCGGTCTGGTTCGAGCTGAGGTGGGGCATAACCAGTTGCCTCATGCTCACGATAGCGCTGATCACCATGATCTTCTATTTCCATCCCGCAACCGACACCGCCACGCTGTTCTTCCGGACGATCCCGATCCTCCCGGAGGCTTCCGGGCGCGTCGCGGAAGTCAATTTCGACTTCAGCGCACCGGTGAAGAAAGGCGACGTGATCTTCAGGCTGGACAATTCGAAGCAGGAAGCAGCCCTTGAAACGGCCAAGCGCAAGGTCGCCGAGGTGGACGCTGCGCTGGTGGCCGCGGAAGCCGATGTCGTCAAGGCCGAGGCACAGACCCAGGAAGCAAGAAGCGCGCATCAGCAAGCCAAGGACGAATTGGATGTGAAGAGCGAACTGCAGCGCCGCAATCCCGGCATCGTGCCGCAGCGCGACATCGAAAAACTCCAGGTCCTCGTCGATCAACGGCAAGCCGGGATCGACGCCGCAGTGGCCGTCAAGCAGTCCGCGACCTTGCGGGTTTCAACACTGCTGCCGGCGGAGAAGGCAAGCGCCGAAGCCGCGTTGGCGCAAGCTCAAGTGGATATGGACAAGACTTTCGTTCGCGCCGGCGTCGATGGTCGTGTGGAGCAGTTCCTGCTTCGCGTTGGCGACGTCGTCAACCCGCTGATGCGGCCGGCCGGCATCCTTATCCCGGAGGGTGCAGGCCGGCGGATCCTGCAGGCCGGATTCGGCCAGATCGAGGCCCAGGTGATGAGGGAAGGCATGGTGGCGGAAGCGACCTGTATCTCAAGGCCCTGGGTCATCATTCCGATGGTGGTCACGACGGTCCAGGACTATATCGCCGCCGGCCAGTTCAGAGGTGGCGAGCAACTGGTCGAAGCGCAAAACATCATCCGGCCGGGGACCGTCTTGGTGTTCCTGGAGCCGCTCTACAAGGGCGGTCTCGAAGGGGTCACGCCGGGCAGCAGTTGCATCGTCAACGCCTACACCAGCAACCATGACGAAATCTCCAACACGGACACCAGCGCGGGCCGGCGCATCGCGCTGCATGTGGTCGATGGCGTGGGACTGGTGCACGCGTTGCTGCTGCGGATCCAGGCGCTGCTGTTGCCGATCAAGACCCTGGTGTTCAGCGGCCATTGATACGCGGCGAGCACGGAAGTGCTTGCGACCTTCTGGAAGGGGGCATGAAATGAAGGGACTTCGCGGGTTTCCGGTGCTTGTGACAACATTGGCCGTTTCCGTCGTGGGATTATCCGGAAATGCGGCCGCGTTTGATCTCACCGGCGCATGGGCAACGAGCGCCGACCAATGCAGCAAGGTATTTACGCGCAAGGGAAGGGCAAAGCTGGTTACCTTCACCAATTTTCCCGGCGTGCATGGCGGCGGATTCATCGCCGAGCCCAATCGTCTGAGAGCCAAGTACGCGACCTGCTCGATCAAATCCAGGAAGGACAACGACGAGAACGTCAATATGGTCGTCGGCTGCGCCTCAGGGATCATGCTCGAAAACATCCAACTCTTCTTCAAAGTGGTTGATGACGACACCATCACGCGCCTGTTTCCTGGCATCGAGGGAATGGAAGTCACCTATCACCGCTGCAAATCATAGCGCTTGCCGTGACGCAATGCGCGCGGCGCGCGGTTGATTCAAGTCATCGAGTCCCTTGCGTGCAGTCAGGGAACGCCTACGGTCGGGTCACGACGCGCTGCTGAACTCCTCGCCCGGCGGAGTAAGCCGTTGGCCGCGGTGCAATTCGCGCTAGAATTGCCGAGCTTGAGATGCAAACGTTTGGACGTCTGAGACTGCCGGGGAAAAGAATGGGCGGACGTGCCCCCATTGCTGCGCCCAACATTGGCAGGCCGGTTGCGGCCGTGTGGCTCTGCGCCTGTTTACTGGTCTGGTTCATCTTCCTGCCCGAGCCGGCGAGTGGCGCCGCCCCACGTGGCGAACCCAAGCGCGTGCTGCTGCTCCATTCCTTCGGGCGAGACTTCCGACCATGGAGCGAATTTGCCCGCACCATCCGGGAGGAGCTCGAGCGCCAATCGCCGTGGCCACTGGATCTCCAGGAACAGACGCTGCTG
The DNA here is from genome assembly GCF_043638955.1 of Bradyrhizobium sp. 31Argb. Classification (NCBI taxonomy): domain Bacteria; kingdom Pseudomonadati; phylum Pseudomonadota; class Alphaproteobacteria; order Hyphomicrobiales; family Nitrobacteraceae; genus Bradyrhizobium; species Bradyrhizobium sp. 31Argb. Next base: position 21,380 of record NZ_JBEGDB010000071.1, read on the forward strand.
ACCGCGCGGTTCGACAATCCGGTTCCGGAAGCGCCGTTCGTCGACTATCTGCGCTCGCTCTACCAGGGCGCGGCGCCCGACATTGTGATCAGCTTTGGCGCGCCTGCCGCCAGATTCGTCGAGAGATTTCGCGCAGAGCTCTTCCCTGAGACGCCCATGGTGCTGACGGCGGTCGAACAACGGCTGGTGAATCGTGCCGGACTTACGGATAACGACGCTGTCATCTCGGTCTCCAACGATTTCTCAGCCTTTTTCGGCAGCATTCTTCATGTCCTGCCGGACACGCAAACGATTGCCGTCGTGATCGGCGCCTCGCCGTTGGAGAAGTTCTGGCTCGATGAAGCAAAGAGGGAAGCGAAGCCCTTCGAAGGCCGGGTGGCATTCGTCTGGTACGCGGACCTGTCATTTCACGAAATCCTGCAGCGGGCGGCGACGCTTCCGCCGCACACCGTCCTGTTCTGGGGCTTGATGTCGGTCGACGCGGCAGGTGTCGCTCATGAAGGCGATATCGCATTGCGCAGTCTTCATGCGGTCGCGAACGCTCCGATCTTTTCCTTCCAGGAAGCCTTCTTCGGCCAATACACCGTCGGCGGCCCGATGCATTCGATCGGCGCATCGAGCGAGAAAACCGTCAATGCCGCGATCCGCATCCTCGGTGGCGAGAAGCCTGCCAACATCAAGATCGAGCCGATCGGATTTGCGCCTCCGAGATACGACTGGCGCGAGCTGCAGCGCTGGGGCATCAGCGAGAGCAACCTGCCCGCGGGAAGCGAAATTCTGTTTCGCGAGCCGACGTTCTGGCAAAGATATCAGTGGCAGGTCGCGCTGATCGCGGCAGTGATCCTCGTGCAGGCGGCCCTGATCAGTGGCTTGCTCCATGAACGCCATCGCCGGCGCCTCGCCGAGGTCGAAGCGCGGCAACGTCTGGCGGAGCTCGCACGGGTGAACCGCTACTCGGCTGCGGGAGAACTGGCGACCTCTCTGGCACACGAGCTGAACCAGCCGCTTGGCTCTATTCTCACCAACACCGAGACGGCGGAGCTGATGCTGAAATCGCCATCGCCCGATCTCGGTGAAATACAAGAAATCCTGGCTGACATCAGGCGTGATGACCAGCGGGCGAGCGAAGTGATCCGCCGTCTTCGCAACATGCTGAAAAGAGTGCCAATTGAGGTTAGCCAGATCAACCTCAACGAGACTGTTGGGGAGGCCGTTGGCATAGTGTCGGCCTTGGCCGAAGGCCGTGCCGTGACGTTGAAGTATGTACCGGCTTCGATGCCGTTGCGCGTCAAGGGCGATACCGTTCAGCTTCAGCAGGTTGTCCTCAATCTGGTCATGAACGCGATCGATGCCGTATCCGAGGTGCAAACCGAGAAACGGGAGGTGATTGTCGCGACGGGCATATCTGATGAACAGGCCGAAATCCTGGTTGGCGATTCAGGTCCAGGCATCGCCAACGATCATTTGAAGGATGTCTTCGAGCCATTCTTCACGACCAAGACACAAGGCATGGGCATGGGCCTTGCGATCGCGCGCACGATCGTCGAAGCGCATCATGGCCAGATCACCGTGGAAAACCGGAGCTCAGGTGGGGCGCTGTTCCGGATCAGATTGCCACTTGTTGGCTAAGGTCCGGCGCGAACCGGCAACGGCGCGAGTTCGTGTTGATCCTGGTTATCTGCCCGTGAGCATGTCGCGCCGCAGCAATATCGCGTCCAGGTGAACCGCCCCGGGTTTCTTTGATCTTGATCAAGAAGCGCGCATGCCCCGGACGGATGTTTGCCGCATGTGAGGCTCATGGAGGTTGTGATGTCTCGTTGCGGCAGGATTTTGCTCGCGCTCGCGCTGTTCCTGACGGCTCCCGTCGCCGCCTTTGCGCAGGCGACCAACCCTCCGCCTGCTCAGGGCGATCAACCGCAGGGGACGCCACAGGCCGCGCCGAGCGAACAATTGTTGAAGCCTGAACAGCTCGAGGCGCTGGTCGCGCCGATTGCACTTTATCCTGATGATCTCCTGGCGAACGTGCTCGCGGCGTCGACCTATCCGCTGGAGATCGTGCAGGCCGACCGTTGGGTGGCCTCGCACAAGGACCTGAAGGGCGATGCACTGAAGAACGCGGTCGACAAGCAATCCTGGGACGACAGCGTGAAAGCGCTGGTCAGCACGGCAGCAGTTCTCTCGATGATGAGCGACAAGATCGACTGGACCAAGAATCTCGGCGATGCCGTCCTCGCACAGCAGCCTGACGTCATGGACGCGGTCCAGCGGCTGCGCGCCAAAGCCCAGGCCAACAACAAGCTGGTGACGACGAAGCAGCAGAAGGTCAGCGTGCAGACTCAGGACAACAAGCAGGTGATCGTCATCGAGTCGGCTGATCCCAATGCGATGTACGTTCCCTATTACGACCCGGCCACCGTCTACGGAACTTGGCCGTACGCGGACTATCCGCCCTATTATTTCGGCTACCCGTCCTATATCGGCGCGGGCGTGATCGCAGCGGGCCTTGCCTTCGGTACCGCCTGGGCGATCGGCCGCTGGGGCAATTATTGGGGCGGCGGATTCAATTGGGGCAATCGCAACCTCTACGTCAACCACTACAACAGGGTCACCAACGTCGGAAACAATTGGCAGCACAACCCGGCGCATCGGCAAGGCGTGCGATACAGCAATGCCAATGTTCAGCAGCGTTTCGGCAACAACAATCTGAAGGCGGGAAGTGCGAACCGGATGGATTTCCGCGGCCGCGGCGGCGAGCAGGTGCTGCGTCCAGGACAGGATCGCCCGGGCGGCGGCGATCGCGGTGGCGACCGTGCAGGAGATCGCGGTCGCGACGGCGCCGCCTCTCGCGACCGTCCCGGCGGTGATCGGGCCAATCGGCCGGCTGCAGCCGATCGCGCCAAAGCAGGGGGCGCTCGTGCGGGGGCAGGTGAGCGCGGTCGCAATGCGGCGCGTGGCGGCGGCGGCCGCGACACCGCCTTCAAGAATGTGTCGTCCGGCAGGGCTGCCAATCTGCAGGCCGCTCGAGGCCAGGCAAGCTTTGCAGGGCGGGCCGGAGGCTCGGTCGCCCTCGCCGGCCGCGGGGGCGGTGGTTTCCAGGGCGCCGGCATTCGCGGCGGCGGTGGAGGCTTCCGTGGCGGAGGCGGCGGGGGCTTCCGTGGTGGCGGCGGACGGCGGTCGGACATCGCACTGAAGCACGATATCGTTCTGCTTGGTCGTCTCGCCAACGGTCTCGGCTACTACCGCTTCAGCTATCTCGGCAGCAGCAAGCCCTATGTCGGTGTGATGGCGCAGGAAGTGCTGGGCGTCATGCCGGACGCCGTCACGCGCGGCAGCGACGGCTACCTCAGGGTCTACTACGACGGGCTCGGATTGAAGTTCCGGACCTACAGCGAATGGCTTGCCGCCGGAGCAAGGATTCCCACAGCATCGGAGCCATCACCATGATCGTCGTTCCGTCGCTCCGATTGGCTCGACCCGCGGCTGCCGTCGCCGCCCTCATGATGTTGGCGCTCCCGATCACATCGGCTCACGCGCAACAGGCCTATCCTTCGCCGGAGGACGCCGCGGCCGCGCTGGCTGCCGCGGTCAAGACCGGCGAGAAGAGAGCCGTGCTGAAGGTTCTGGGCAAGGACGCCGAGGACATCATCGCGTCAGGCGATGATGTCGCCGATGCCGAGACGCGCGAACGTTTCCTGTCCGCGTATGAAGCCAAGCACTCGGTCAAGGCGGAAGGAAACAAGAAGGCAACGCTCATCCTGGGCGCGGATGACTTCCCGTTCCCGATTCCTCTGGTCAACAACAGGGATGGCTGGGAGTTTGACTCCGCGGCGGGTCGCCTCGAGATCCTGTATCGCCGCATCGGACGCAACGAACTCGATGCCATTCAAACCGCTCTCGCCTTTGTCGATGCCGAGAACGAATATGCGGACAAGGATCGTACCGGGGACGGCGCCGGTGTCTATGCTCAACGGATTGTCAGCACTCCGGGCAAGAAGGATGGCCTGTTCTGGCGCGACGATCGCGACCAAAGTCCCCTTGGCGAGCTCGCGGCGCAGGCGGCAACGGAAGGCTATAAGGCCGGCGCGGAGGGCAGCGCGCCCTACCACGGCTACTACTTCCGAATCCTGAAGGGGCAGGGGCCGAATGCGCCCGGCGGGGCCGTGAACTACGTCGTCAAGGGCAAGATGATCGGCGGCTTCGGGCTGATCGCCTATCCCGCGGAGTATGGCAATTCGGGCGTCATGACCCTCATGGTCAACCACGCGGGCACCGTCTATCAGAAGGATCTCGGTGAACGCACGGCGGTCATCGCCAAGCGCACTTATCTGTTCGATCCGGACCAGACGTGGAAGAAGGTGGACGCGACGAATCCTTGAAAAGGCGGAAGCATTGCGATGGCGCCATTTGCAATTCGTCTTGCGGTGATCGCATTGTTCGCGTTTGCATTTCCTGTGACGCCATCGCAAGCGCAAGCGCCGGGCTATGTCCGGGTCAATTTCGCGAAAGCGGGCCTGGTGGTCGGCGCCGGCGGCGGCACCGGCGTCCTGACATATCGCGGCCGCAACTATCCGTTCCGGGTCTCGGGCCTCAGCCTCGGCGTTACCGCCGGCGCGTCCGTTAGCCGTCTGGAAGGTTGGGCCTCAGGGATAGCTGACGTGAGCGATTTTGCCGGCACCTATAGCGCGGTCGGTGCCGGCGGCGCCTTGGTTGGCGGCGCAGGCGGCGTCAACTTGAGAAATGAAAACGGCGTCGTGCTCATCCTGAAAGGGCCGAAAGCGGGGATGGAGTTCGCCGCCAACCTCAGCGGTATCAGGATTTCGCTGAAGTGAGTTGAGTATCGGGCAAGAGCAAAAGTCATCCGCTCAAGCTGAGCTTCTGCGCTTGTGACAATGAGCGGGCATTCGTGTCGGAGCTGGCGCCCGAAGCGACCTACGCGAACGAGACGGAGCTACAGTTTCGATCTGGCGCGCATCGCGCTGCAAAGTAACGCGCCATTCAGAGCAGAATAGCGAACTCTTATGTGAAATTAATGCATAATTTTTCGTCGTCTCAAAATGGAATAGATCCTCTTCCGCGGAAACTCCAGATTTGCACGTTGCTGCCGATGCCGCCGAGTTCGGCGCCAAGAGCAACGGTGGCTTCGTTGCCGAGGCGCACCGCCAGCCCTCCCGTTGCACGCGCGGACCAGCCATCGAGCAGCGGGACCGAAGCGAGCGGCACGGCCCCGGCCAACGCCAACGCAGCGGCATCATCGCCGGTGAAGTAGTAATCCGCGTAAAGGCCCGCATAGGGCGCGAGCGCCACGGTCGCGCTGGCGACCCATGGATAGCTGACCTTGAGACCGGCCGAGGCACGGCCGGTGAAGAAATTGCGATCCGCCTGCGGCGTGCCGAGCGAGTCGGTGTAGGCGTTCTCATTTTCCCAGAGCGCGTAGACCTTGGCCGAAGGCTCGATGTTTAAACCATAAGCTTTGGTGTCGCCGGTCAGACCACCCGACACCAGCCAGCGATGTCCACTGAAGTTGCCAGTAGCGGTGCCTGCGGTGCCGTCATAGCCGATCCCGGAATACGCCGCGGCTGCGTCGAAGCGCAGTCCCGGCGCGAACCTCCAGCCGAGATATGAACCGAGTGTCCAGCCATCGCCCTTGAGATGGCCACTCAAAGCATCGGACCGGTAGTCGAAGGTCTCGTAGCCGCCGAGCGCACCGACCAGAAAGTTCGGTGTGACCCTGCGCGTAAGGCCCAACAGCGCATTGATCTGGCTGCCGTACAGAATCGGTGTCGATGTCGACGACCCCCAGCGATCGATGCCGCTGCCTCTGACATCCGCCCACAACAGCCAGTCCTTCGGCTCGACGTAGCGAAACGCGGGCGCCTTGGCGGGCATCGCATTGCGATCGATTGCCGCGAACGCGTTGTCGACCCGGGATGCGCCCTGCGGCAATTGCGACTGCGCATAGCTGTTGGCGCCACCCGACAGGCCGCCGCCGTTGCGCCCGTACAATCCATTCCATCGATCCGACACGTCGGCGCCTGCGGTTGCGGCCTGCGGCTGATCGGGATCGGCGGAGAAGTTGAAACGAATGCCGCCTCCGCTCGGCGAGACCATGTTGCCACCATCGCTGAAGCCCTCGGAGATCGCGGTGTCGATCGCGCCTGCAATGGCTGCGCCCGAGTTTTGCGCCACGGTCTTGGTTGCGATGATCTGCAAGGCCCGCAGCTTCAGACTGTCCTGTGGCGTGTTCACCGCCTGCAGCAGCGCTGCCGACGTGCTGGCCTTGAACGTGCCATTGCCGGCATAGGTTGCGGTGATGGTATGGGTGCCAGCCGTCAGCGCCGAGGTCGTCAGGCTGGCAACCCCGCCGGCCAAGGTGGCGCTGCCGATCGCAGCGCCGCCATCGTCGAATCTCACCGTGCCGGTCGGCGTATCGCCCCCGCTTGTCACTGTTGCCGTGAACGTCACCGCCTGTCCCGGCGTGCTGGGATTGGCAGATGAGACGAGGACTGTCGACGTCGTCCCCTGGTTCACGGCCTGGCTCAGCACTGATGATGTGCTGGACGAGTTGTTGGTATCGCCGCCGTAGACTGCCGTGATCGCATGGGTTCCGGATGTCAGCGCCGATGTGGTCAACGTCGCCAGTCCGCCACTGAGGGGGCCGGTGCCCAGCGTCGTCGTACCGTCCATGAATGTGACCGTGCCGGTGGGCGTGCCGCTCGTGCCAGTCACGGTTGCGGTGAAGGTGACAGCCTGTCCCGGCGTGCTTGGATTGACGGACGCAACGAGGACTGTCGCCGTCGCCGCCTGGTTGACAGCCTGGTTCAGCACCGATGACGTATTGGACGTGTTGTTGGTATCGCCGCCATAGACTGCCGTGATCGCATGCGTTCCGGACGTCAGCGCCGATGTGGTGAACGTTGCCAGTCCGCCACTGAGGGTGCCGGTGCCCAGCGTCGTCGTGCCGTCCTGGAACGTCACCGTGCCAGTGGGCGATGAGCCCGATACTGTCGCGGTGAAGGTGACGGCCTGTCCCGGAAGACTCGGGCTGGGTGACGCAACCAACGTAATACTGCTGGTCGCCCTGGCGATGATGATGTCCTGGGTCACCTGGCTCGCGGCCGCGACGGTGGTTCCATTGCCGGCCTGATCGGCGGCCACCGTGCACGTGCCTGCGCTGATCATGGTCACGATACCGCCGAAAACCGTGCAGACGCCCGGGGTCAGCGAGGAATAGGTTACCGCCAGGCCGCTGCTTGCCGAGGCCAGCGGACTGACCACAAACGTGCCGCCGCTGACAAAGGTCCGTCCCGTCTGGGCGCCGAAGGTGATGGTCTGGCTGATCGGTCCGACTGTATAGTTATTTGAAACGGCGGTGCCGATGCCGGCTTCCAAGCCGTTCGTCACCCCGGATAAGTTCACAACGACCTGATTGGTTGCGGCCGGCGCACCCGAATTTGCAGTGAGGTCGACGGTGTAGGTGATGTTGTCCGAGGTTGCGAGATTGGACGCGGTCGCATTGGTGAGCGTCAAGTCAAGGAGAGTAAAGCCGGTCACGGCTTCAGAGAACAAGATTGTCACCTTCGCCGACCCACCATACGCTAGTCGATCCGGGTCAACAGTGATGGTCGCTGTCGGTGGCGCCGCATGGGCTGACGTCGAAACGGCAAAAAATGCGAAAACAATCAGTGCGGCCAGCTTGATGCTGCCGACAATGCGACCAATCCCAGACACCTAGCCCCCAGCACGTCTCTTTGCGATGTATTTCCCAGCCAGTCGTCGTTGATCGCACACGTATCGGGACGTGTCGAGCGCAATAAATGCGCGCCGATCTAAGCGACGTCCGACGTATCTCGCAGGACAATCGATGGTGATCCGAATAACCACAGAGTTAAGTTGATTTTGATTCTTGAAAAAGCGGATTGACGAGTTGGCTGCAGCAGCGTGCAACGCCATGTCCTTGCCGACCAGAGATGGGTGACAATTCACTCCGGAGATATGGGTTACGCAGTGGGGCCTTTTGCGAGGAGAGCAAAGTGCCCTGGCAGGAGTGTAACCAGATGGATGAACGGCTGAAGTTCACCGCCGGGCTGCTTGACGGAGAACGGAGAAGAAGCAGGGGCGCTCGACTTTCTGGTCACCGCTTGCGGACGACCCGGCCAGCACCGCAAAAATGGCGCACCCGACACGATTCGAACGTGTGACCTTTGCCTTCGGAGGGCAACGCTCTATCCAGCTGAGCTACGGGTGCTTGGCAGTTCATTTAGCCGATTGGTCTGCTGTCGGCAACGGCCTTGAGGTGATTGTTCGGCCGGGCACAGGCGATAAACTGGGCGTAGAAACTGTGTACAAACGCCGTCTGCCCAGGGAGATTCGTCATGCGTCCGCTCGAATTTGGCTGGTATTTGCCGACACATGGCGACACCACGGCCTATGGGCTGATGGAAGCCCAGGTGGCGGGCTCGCCGGAACTCTGCGAGCGGGTGGTGCAGGCCGCCGAAGCGGCGGGCTTTGAATATTTGCTGATCCCGGTCGGCTCGGTGTGCTGGGAGGCCTGGATCACGGGCGCCTTCATGGCGGCGCGGTCGTCGAAGATCAAGCCGCTGATCGCGGCGCGTCCCGGCTATATCAATCCGGTGCTGCTAGCCAAGATGATCTCGACCTTCGACCAGATGTCGGGCGGGCGCATCTGTATCAACCTGATCGCGGGCCAGAACGAGAGCGAGGTCCAAGCCGAAGGCGCTCGTTATGCCAAGGAAGAGCGTTACGCGCTGATGGACGAGGAGGTCTCGATCCTGAAGGCGCTGTGGACCACGCGCGGGCCGGTGCATTTCAATGGCAGGTTCCACACGCTATCGGGTGCGCACATCCGGCCGCGGCCGCTGCAGCAGCCGTTTCCGAAATTCTATCTCGGCGGCGGCTCGCGGCAGGCGTGGGAATTATCGGCGAAACATTCCGATGTGCACCTGTTCTGGGGCGACCTGCCGGAACGCATCGCGCAGAACATCGCCGAGATCAGGGCGCTGGCGCGCAACCACGGCCGCGAGCAGGAGATCGGCTTCGGCATGCGGTTGCAGGTGATCTGCCGCGAGAACGAAGCGGATGCGTGGGTGGCGGCCGACCACCTCGTGCGTCACGCCAGCGAACGGCAGAAACAGGAGATGAAGACGCTCTACAACAATTCAGTCGCCAATCAACGGGTGCAGCAGCTTGCGCGCGAGCATGGCGATCTCCTGTTGCCGCATCTGTGGACCGGCATCACCAAGGTCCGGCCCGGCGCCGGCATTGCCGTGGTCGGCAATCCCGTCCAATGCGCCGACATGCTGCAGCGATTCATCGATGCCGGCTGCCATTCCTTCTGCCTGTCAGGCTATCTGCATGACGAAGAGGCCGAGCGTTTCGGGAGGCTGATCCGTCCGATCCTTGCGGCGAACAATCGCGGCCGCCTGATGGCGTAGCTCAGGCCGGCACGATCGTCTTGCCGATCGGCCACAGCGCGATGCCGGCAAGCTTGAGATGCGCCCAGGCGAAGGGCAGGCCGATGATGGTGACCGCCCAGATGATCGCCGTGAGCAGGTGACCGAGCGCAAGCCACCAGCCCGCGAGCACGAACCAGATCACATTGCCGATCAGCCCGAACGCGCCGGTCCCGACGTCGCTCGCGCCGGTGATTTCGTCGCGGCGCACCGCCCGCGAGCCGAACGGCAGCAGGGTATAGACGGCGATGTTGAAAGCCGCGCGCGCCCAGGGCAGGCCGATGATCGTGATCGCCATGATAATTGCGGCGACAAGCCAGCCAAACGCCATCCACGCGCCGCCGATCAGGATCCAGAGCACATTGAGGAGGATGGAAAGAGGAGACATGGGTTCACTCGTCATTGCCGCATGGCCAGATTGCCTCGTGGCCGGCCTCGCCCCCCATATTTGTACGCCATCGTCGTCGCGCAAGATAGCCGCCCGATCGGCGGTCGCGCTGGCTTAGAGCGTTTTCGAGCGAAGTGGACACCGGTTCGCGTGAAGAAAACGCGTCAAAATAAGAATCTAGAGCTTCGGTCTGTTTCCATCAGGACCGAAGCTCTAGGCCGTGTGGACAGTTACCTTATCCAGAGCAGAGTGGCGGCAATGGCGACGACGGCGAAGTAGTTTCGCGC